>JAYUQI010000227.1:0-7734 GCA_043756805.1 Sphingomonas sp. | reverse complement strand
CGCTATTGCGAACGATTATCATTTATGATAACTGATTCGCAGTAGGAGAAGTCGATGGTCGTCTGCATCTGCAATGCGCTGCGAGAGAATGAAATTCGTGATGCTGTGCGTGCCGGCTCGGCGCATCCCAAATGTGCCTACCGGCGGCTCGGCTGCGAGGTTCGCTGCGGACAATGCCTGCCCTTTGCACGCGAGATTATCCAGGACGAACGCGCGGCTGCTTAGCATTCGCATTAGCATAAATCGGCACATTTCTGGGCTTTACGCTATCCTCAACCATGCTACGCTGTCATTAAGACAGGAGTGCTGGCGATGAAGGGTGACCCCAAGGTTATCGAGCATTTGAATATCTGCCTTAAAAACGAACTGACGGCCGTTAACCAATATTGGCTGCATTACCGGATGCTCGACAATTGGGGGGTCGCCAGGCTCGCCGAGTTCGAACGTCACGAATCAATCGACGAGATGAAACACGCCGATAAGCTCGCCGAGCGCATCCTGTTCCTTGATGGCCTGCCTAATTTTCAGATGCTCGGAAGGCTTCGCGTCGGCGAAAATGTCGAGGAAGTCTTGAAAGCCGATTACGCGCTCGAGGAGGAAGCTCTTCCGCCCCTGCGCGAAGCCATTGCTTATTGCGAGAGCATCCGCGATTTCGTTTCCCGCGATCTCTTCGCCTATATTTTGAGCAGCGAGGAAGAGCATGTCGATGAACTGGAAAAGCAGTTCGACATGATACGCCAGATGGGAATCGAAAACTATATCCAGCTACAGTCGAAGCCGTCGGGAGGTTAGGCTCCCGGCGCTAAATCCGGCCAAAGCCCTGGTTGTTGGCAACGGTATCGCGTTTTCCAAAGCCGCGACGTTCGACCAGCGGATTGGTTTCCTTGTCAAACGCATCCATCGTTTCGACGAAAAGCGGGCGCAATTTCACGACATGCTCGATCGCACCATCGGGTTCGTGACCCCACTCGATGCACTGACGCGCATGATCCTCGATCAGCTCAGCCAGATCACCAAGCGCATCGGCGCCAAACTGCCGCGCCTCGCCTTTCAGCGTATGCGCCGGCATGACCATCGCCACCGCTTTGTTGGCGCGGACGGCGGCCTCGAGCGCATCGACCGACTTTGCCCCATCTTCGCGGAAATAGCCCAAGATGCGGATAAAATCCGCACCCAGCTCGCTGCGCGCGACCTGAAATGCTTCCCAATCAATGATGTCGTCAGGCGTTTCGTCCACAACACGCTCCCAAGGGCCGCGCACGACCCCGAATGTCCCATGTTGAATTTAGCGTCGCAAGGTTAAAGCAGCGTTACGATGGGCGTGATTACGACGCAGGCGCGAAAGGATTTTTCGGCGCGCGGAACGTCAGCCGCACGGGCACGGCACCAAAGCCCAGATCGCGGCGGATACCGTTGACCAGATACCGGCGATAGCTTTCGGGCAATTGATCGACGCGCGTGCCGAAAATGACAAAGCTCGGCGGGCGTGACTTGATCTGCGTGACATAACGCAGCTTGATCCGCTTGCCGCCGGGTGCCGGCGGCGGATTGGCTTCGAGCGCGCGTTCGAACCAGCGATTGAGCTCGCCCGTCGGCACGCGCTTTGACCACGCATCGCGCGTTTCAAAGGCAACCTTGAGCAGGACATCGAGCCCCTTGCCCGTCGCCGCAGAGACCGTCAGCAACGGCACGCCCTTGACCTGGGCAAAGCCATCGTCGAGCGCCGCGCGAACGCCGTTGAACAACGCCGATTGCCCATCGGCCACGTCCCATTTGTTGAGCGCGATGACCATCGCCCGGCCTTCGGTAAAAATCTGGTCGGCAATGCGAAGATCCTGCGCCTCTAGCCCGCGCGTCGCATCGAGCAGCAGGACAACAACTTCGGCAAAATCAATGGCATGCGCGGTGTCCGCCGCTGACAAGCGTTCGAGCTTGTCATCGACTTTCGCCTTGCGCCGCAATCCGGCCGTATCGATCAGGCGCACCGGCTTGCCCTCGAATTCCCATTCGATACTGATTGCGTCGCGCGTGATCCCGGCTTCGGGGCCGGTAATCATCCGGTCTTCGCCAAGCAGCTTGTTGACCAGCGTCGACTTGCCCGCATTCGGCCGTCCGACGATCGCCAGCTTCAGCGGACCGCCTTCGACAATTTCCTCTTCTTCATCCGCCTCGATGCCTTCGCGGTCAAGGTGCGGCAGCAACGCCTCGAACAGGTCGGCCAGCCCCTCGCCATGCTCCGCACTCAACGCGACCGGATCACCGAACCCCAGCGAAAACGCCTCATAAAATCCGCCGTCGCCGCTCGTGCCCTCGGCCTTGTTCGCCACCAGCACGACCGGGGTTTTCGAGCCGCGCAGCCAGCGCGCAATTTCCTCGTCGAGCGGCACGATCCCGGCCCGTGCGTCGATCACGAAAAGGGCAACATCGGCCAGATCGACGGCGGCCTGCGTCTGCGCGCGCATCCGCCCGGGCAGTGTCTGCGCATCCTCGTCCTCAAATCCCGCTGTATCGACAAGCCGGAAATCGAGCCCGAGCAAATGCGCGTCGCCCTCGCGCCGGTCGCGCGTAACGCCGGGCCGGTCATCGACCAGCGCAATCCGCTTGCCGACCAGCCGGTTGAACAGCGTCGATTTGCCCACATTGGGGCGTCCGATAATGGCAACTACGGGCAGGGGCATTGCAACAATCCTAACCCCCCTCCACGCCTTCGTGGAGGGGCCGGGGGTGGCCCCTTCAACTGCAATTTTACACTGCGAGAGGGCAAAGGGGCCACCCCCAACCCCTCCAGCAAGGGCTGGAGGGGAGCCATTCGCTTAGCGAAACGCCGTAATTTTCCCCGAATTGTCGAGAATATACAGCGTCGAGTTCGCAACGACCGGCGACAGGAAAACCGGCGCGCCGATCTTGGTTGTCGATTGAACTTTGCCGTCACCCGCGCCAACGCTGATCATCTGACCTTCGGATGATGCAAGGATCAGGCGATCCCCGGCGAGTACGGGGCCGCTCCACGAGACCGGACCGTTTTTCGACTTTTCCTTGCGATAGCGTTGCAGCGCCGTCGACCAGCGCACCTTGCCGGTCGCGCGCGCAATGCATAGCAGCTTGGCCTCGTCGGTCACGACAAACAGCCATTCGCCCGCCACCCACGGCGTCGAAATGCCCGCAATGTTCATTTCCCACAGGCGCTGTCCGGTGACCAGTTCAAGACTGACCATACGACCGCCCTGCCCGACCGCGAACACCCGACCCTGATCGATCACCGGATCGGCATCGATGTCCGACAGCGTGCCGACCGATGTGTTGATACTCGTCCGCGACAGCGCTTCCTGCCAGACCGTGCGGCCATTTTCGTAGCGATAGGCGTTCAAATCGCCCGACGAGAAGCCCGCAACCACAGTCCCCTGCGCGACCGACGGTGCAGCAACACCGAACACACCGGCAAGCTGCACCGCCGCGGCTTCGGTCCATTCGACATTGCCGTCGCTGGCTTTCAGCGCGATCAGCTGATTGTCCTGGCTCATGACATAAATATTGCCGAGCGCAACCGACGGTGCCCCGCGCAACGGCGCACCCGGACGCTTTTTCCAGATGACCGACCCATCAGCGACATTCAGCGCGCCGACATCGCCCAGACCATTGGTCGCATACAGGAACGCGCCATCGACGCTGACCCCGCCGCCAAACAGCGATGCCTTGTTTTTGCCGCCGTCGCCGAACTGCACTGACCACAGCCGTGCACCCGACACCGCATTATACGCCGTGATCGCAGCGTCAGTGCCCATGACATACAGCTTGCCGTCCGCGATGACGGGCGCTGCGGCCAGCCGTGCTTCCTTCGACGCGCCCGCAATTTTCGCGGTCCATGCTGTGCCGAGGCTCGCCCCGAGCGCCGGATGGCCCATCGATTTCGATGCGTTGCCGCCCGGCTGTGCCCAGCTGTCGTTGGCAGCAGCGGCGGGCAGCACAACCGCAACATCGGCCAGCGCCGGGTCAACCTCAACGCCGCTTTCCGATGTCAGAATAGCCACACGGTCGCCTAACAGCGCCGACTTCGGCTTCGATCCTTTGAACAACCCGCCGGCGCATCCGCCAAGCGCAGTCAATGCGGCAAGCGCGATAAGGGCTTTATTCGGTTTCATCATTTTGTTTTAACGCCTTGTGCCGGAGCCGTATCGACTCCCAGAATAGCTGCGAGCTGAACCACGCGTTCGCGAATGGTTTCGGGCACGCCATTGTCCTTGGCAACGGCGCCAAACATGGCACCGGCCAGATCATTCTTGCCCATTTTCAGATAAGCGATGCCGACCATTTCGCCCGCGCTGCCGAACCACGGGTTGCCCGGCGCGGCCAGCGGCTTCAACCGTGTGACAACATCCTCGGGCTTCATGGCATCAAATTCGGCTGCCGTCTGCCGCACCAGCGCCAGATCGCGATACGGCTGATCGAGCGTGCTATCCGCTGCAATTGCGCCGAAAGCGGCAGCGGCGCCTTTGTTGTCGCCCTTGCTGAGCAGCACTGCCGCATTGGTCAGCTTGGCGGCAACAGCGACACCGGGGCTTTTTGATCCCACCAGCTTGTCAAGCTGGGGTTTTGCGCCGTCGATATTGCCTGCACTCAGATCGTCGATGGCCGTGCTCAGCTGCTCCCCGTCAACGCCGCGCTTCGTGTCGCGGTCATTCTGCCACCACAAATAGCCCGCAAACAGCGCCAACCCGCCGACAACCGCGCCAATAATCCAGCGGCCATAGCGCTTCCAGATCGTCAGTGCTTGTTCGCGGCGCAGTTCATCATCGACTTCGCGGATAAACTCTTCGTTGGTGGTGGGCGGTACGGCCAAAGGGATATGCTTTCGAGGGTAGATTGGCGGGCAGCTTTAGCGGGGCTTGTCCGGCGCGGCTAGTCCCCCGAAAACCCCTGCAAGGACTTATGGCTTCGGCTTGTAAATCTGGTCCGCCGTCGGAAACGTCCGGGCGCGGACATCGGCTGCATAAGCAGCGGCGGCTTCGCTGACGAACTCGGCCATCGCGGCATAGCGCTTCACGAACCGCGGCGTGCGTTCGAACAGGCCAAGCATGTCTTCGGTCACCAGCACTTGTCCGTCACAATTGGCCGAGGCGCCGATACCGATCACCGGCACATCGACCGACGCCGCGACTGCATCTGCAAGCGTATCGACCACGCCTTCAAGCACCATGCCCATCGCGCCCGCCTGTGACACGGCCTTTGCATCATCCAGAATGCGCGCATATTCGGCCTGGCTCCGCCCGCGCGCGCCATAGCCGCCGAGCTGGTTCACCGCTTGCGGGGTCAGCCCGACATGCCCCATGACCGGAATGCCGCGCGCCGAAAGGAACGCAATCGTCTCCGCCATCGCCACGCCGCCTTCGAGTTTCACGGCGGCACAACCGGTTTCGGCCATCACGCGGCTTGCGCTGGCAAAGGCCTGCTGCGGTGAGCCTTCATAACTGCCGAACGGCATGTCGACGATGACCACACTATGATAACTGCCACGCACAACGGCCGCGCCATGCGCGCACATCATCTCGAGTGTCACGGGCAGCGTCGATGGCAGCCCGTAAATGACCTGCCCGAGCGAATCGCCGACCAGCAAAATGTCACAATGCGGATCGAGGATCTGCGCCATCCGCACGGTATAGGCGGTCAGCATGACCAGCGGTTCGGCCGTGACCCCCTTTTCCTTGTGCGCGCGGATCGCAGGCACGGTCAGCCGCTTCATCGGCGCAGGCGTCGGGTTTGCGCGGCTCGTCGAGGTGTCAATGGTGTAGGTCGTGGACATGGACACGAGTCTAGCGGGTCAAAACGTCCGCGTCACCCGACCTTCACGCCCTTCCAGAACGCGATCCGGTCCTTGATTTCGCTCGCAGCCGTTTTCGGATCTGGATAATACCAGGCAGCATCACGATTCTCGGCGCCACCAGCGGTTATCGAATAATAATGGGCCGTGCCTTTCCACGGGCACCCGCTCGTCGTCGCGCTGTCGGTCAGCACGCCTGCGGCAACGCTCGCGCGCGGGAAATAATGATTGCCTTCGACAACAACGGTATCGTCGCTTTCGGCAATCGTGACGCCATTCCATGTGGCTTTGACCATGTTGCTACCCTCAAAAAAACCTAACCACGGTATGCGGTAACTTCGATTTCGACCTTCATGTCGGGTCGGATCAGCCCCGCGACAACCACCATCGTCGCCGCAGGACGAATATCGCCGAATTTTTCGCCCAGCACTGGCGAAATCAAATCATGATAGGCCATGTCGGTGATGTAATAGGTCGCGCGCACGACATCGCGCAGTGCGAACCCCGCCTCATCAAGCGCCGTCTCGATAATACGAAACGCATTGCGTGTCTGCGCGACAACATCGTCGGGCATGTCGCGCGTTTCAGGATCGGGCCCCGTGGTCCCCGCCACAAAGCACCAGTGGCCGTGGACCACGGCGCGTGAATATCCAGCCGACCGCTCGAACGGCGATCCCGATGAAATAAGTTTGCGTGCCATGCCAAAGCCTTGCCCCTGTCGCGGCGCACTGGCAAGACCAGCACATGCAATATTGGCTGATGAAATCCGAACCGTCCAAATATAGCTGGGCTGACCTGGTCCGTGACAAGCGGACCATCTGGGACGGGACACGCAATTATCAGGTCGGGATTTACCTGCGCGCAATGGCGCTGGACGATCCGATTTTCTTCTATCATTCGAACGAGGGGCTGGAAGCCGTCGGCATCATGGAAGTCGTCGGCCTCGCGCACATTGATGTGACCGATCCCAAAGGGGTGTTCTACGCCGTCGACGTCGCGCCCGTGCGCGCGCTGGCCAAACCTGTGACCTTGGCTGCAATGAAAGCCGAACCGGCGCTCGCCGACATGCAGATGTTCAAACAATTCCGCCTGTCGGTCGTGCCGTTGGAAAAGCGGCACTGGGACGTGATTTTGGGGATGTCAGAAGCTTAACGCCCCCTCGGCGGCCCGCCACGGCTACCACCCGAACCCCCACCCCTCGGCCCGCGTTTCGTTTCGACAATCGGCGGCTTGCCCGGGCCACGCGGTCCTCTTGGGCCTTGTGGTCCTCTGGGCGGACCATCGGGGCGCGGGCCGCTGCCACCCTGCCCAAAGCTCGGCCGCTGTGGCGCGCCCTTGGCGACGTTATAGCCTTCCTTGAGCAGCCGGTTGAACGTCGCGCGTGTGCTCGCGTTCAGCGCGGCTTGCACTTCCTTGGGCAGATCGGCGAGCGTTGTGTTCGGATGCACCGCGCCCAGATCGCGGGCCAGCACATTGGTCAGGCCACCCGCCGCCGCTTTCCAGGCAACAATAGCGTCGAGAACGGCCGCGACGAGCGCGTCCTGCATGATGTCGGTGGCTGACTTTTCCATGCGCGTGCCAAAGCCACGTCAGCGCGCTTACGTCAACCGAAGGTTTTGACCCAGTCATCCGCCTTGAACCCGACCAGCAACCGCCCCGCGCTTTCGACAACCGGCCGTTTGATCATCGACGGGTTGGCGGTCATCAGCGCAATCGCTTTCGACCGGTCAATATCTGCCTTGTCGGCATCGCCCAGTTTCCTGAACGTCGTCCTCGCACGGTTGAGTAGCGGTTCCCAGCCGACCGCATCGGCCCAGCGGTTCAGCGTCGCCGCGTCAATCCCGGCTTTCTTATAATCATGAAACGCATAAGCGACGCCCGCCGCATCGAGCCAGACCCGCGCTTTCTTCACCGTGTCG
>JAYUQI010000226.1:0-7753 GCA_043756805.1 Sphingomonas sp. | reverse complement strand
TATGTCTGGGTCGATGCGCTGACGAATTATCTGACGGGGCTCGGCTATCCCGACATGGACGGCGACATGGCGAAATACTGGCCCGCCAATTTGCACCTGATCGGCAAGGACATTGTCCGTTTCCATGCGGTGTATTGGCCCGCGTTCCTGATGTCGGCAGGGTTGCCGCTGCCCAAACAGGTTTTCGGTCACGGCTTCCTGCTTCACCGCGGCGAGAAAATGTCGAAGTCGGTCGGCAACGTTGTGGACCCCATCGAGCTGGCAAATACGTTCGGCGTCGATGCGCTTAGATTCTTCCTGCTTGAAAGCACCACCTTTGGCGCTGACGGCTCTTACTCGGAAGAAGCCATAGTCGAATCAAACAATGCCCGGCTGGCTGCGACTTACGGCAATCTTGTGCAACGGATAATTGCCTTCGTTGCAAGAAAAATGAATGGCCAGGCGCCATTGTTAACCACTGACTTGCAAGAAGATCGGATGCTTTTTGATGAGGTAGCAAAGTCATTTGCGCACTGGCATGCCGCCTTTGAAAATTATGAATTACAGCGCGCTGCTGGGGCTTGCATTGAAGCATCATTTGCACTGAACAAATATGTCGACACAGTTGCACCGTGGAAAGTCATTAAGGAAGATCGCAGTCGCGCCGAACATTCATTGGCTACTGCAATCTGCGCTCTGATTCGAATTTCACAGATGTTAATTCCGATCGCACCGGATTTGGCTGAGCGTGCGCTTGGCATTTTGCAGGTGCCGAAGGAGATTCAACAACACCCGTTTTGGGACGTGTGGGAATGGTACAAGGCTGCCGCACCTACATTGCACTACGAGAATCCAATGCCGTTAGTGACGACATTCGCACGCGCTAGTGGAGTGGTCGAAATTCGCTCGACTGCAACTGCGACGGCAACTTCAACGGCAACGAATCCCACCTAATGTTCGTCGATTCGCATTGTCACCTCAATTACAAGGGACTGGTCGAGGATCAGGCGGCCGTGCTCGAACGTGCGCGGGCGGCTGGCGTGTCGACGATGCTCAACATTTCGACGCGTGAGAGCGAGTGGGACGATGTGGTTGGCGTTGCCGAACGGCACGCGGACATCTGGGCCTCGGTCGGCATTCATCCGCATGAGGCCGATGCGCATCCTGACGTCGATACCGCCAAGCTGGTCGGCCGCGCGCAACATCCGCGTATTGTGGCTATCGGCGAAACGGGCCTCGATTATTATTACGATAAAAGCGACCGCGCGCAGCAGCGGACGAGCTTTCGCAGCCACATTGCCGCCGCACGTGAGACCGGACTGCCGCTCATCGTCCACACGCGCGACGCCGAAGAGGACACGGCAGCGATCCTGACCGAGGAAATGCGAACAGGCGCCTATACCGGCGTGATTCACTGTTTCACGGCGAGCGATGCGTTTGCGCGGACGGCGCTTGATCTCGGACTGTATATCTCGATTTCGGGCATCGTGACATTCAAGAACGCCAAGGACTTGCAAGCTACAGCTGCAACTATTCCGCAGGATCGTCTGCTGATTGAGACTGACTCCCCCTTTCTCGCGCCGGTGCCGCATCGCGGAAAGCCGTGCGAACCGGCGTTCGTTGTCGACACGGCGCGTTTTCTTGCTGATTTGCGTCACGTCGGGTTGGATGACCTCGCGCACACAACGCGCGACAATTTCCATGCACTGTTTCGCAAGGCCACCTGATGGACAATGGCATTTCCTTTATCTGGGGCATCGGTGCGCTGGTCCTCGTGATCTCGAGCCTCGTCGCGCAAAAGCTGCCGCTTGGTAAAGCGCTCAAGATGGCGCTGATATGGGTTGCCATTTTTGGCGCCATGTTTGTGCTGTTTCTATTCAAAGATGAAGGTCGCGAAGTCTGGCGCCGCGCTACGGCTGAAATATCAGGCGATGCGGGACAGGTCGACGGCACAACAATGCGTCTGAGGCGCGAGGAAGACGGCCACTATTGGGTGCGCGCCGCCGTCAACGGTGCGCCTGTGCGCTTCATGATCGACAGCGGCGCAACAACCACGACATTGTCGCAAGTAGCCGCACGGTCCGCGGGTGTTGAGCCATCGGCAGGCTTTCCCGTTCTCGTCGAAACAGCGAACGGTACCGTCGAATTGCAACGCGCGCGGATCGAAACACTGGCGGTTGGAACGATTGTCCAAAAAGATGCAGCCGTATTGATCGGCAGCGAAGGGCTGGGCGACACGAATTTGCTCGGCATGAGTTTTTTGTCTTCGCTCAAAAGCTGGCGGGTCGAGGGGACGACGCTGATTCTCGAGCCCTGACATCCGGGTTGACGTTGCTTCGTGACACTAACCGCGCAGTTGCGACAATCGCAGGCGTTGGCTGATCGCAATCCGCCCATCGATACCTTCAACTTCCAGCACAATCTCGGGATCGGGCACTGTCCAATCGAGACTGATCCGTCCATAATTTTGCGCGAGCAACCCCTTGCCAACGCGGAGCCGGTTCGGCCCCAGAAATTCCCAAACCTGTGTCAATCCCGACGACGTCAAATCGTAAAGCGGATAGCGGACACTGTCGGTCAGTTTCGACAATTCGGCATAATGGGTATCGCCCGAAATCATGATCACGCCATCAACGCGGGCAAAGCGGATCAAGTCGAGCAGGCGCTGGTGATCGGCCTGATAGTTGATCCATGCTTCATATCCCGGCGCGTCGGCAAGCACTTGAGTTGACGAGGCAAAGATGCGGACTTCGGCGGGTTTGCGGAATTCCTCGGCAAGCCATGCCCATTGCGCATCACCGAGCATTGTCGCTTTTGGATCAGGATTGACCAGATACGGCCCGCGATCTTTTGGTTCTTCCGTGATGCCAAGCAGTCCCGACCGGAATGTCCGGTTATCGGGCAGAATGATCTGCACGCGTTTGCCCGGCGGGCCATAGATATAGCTCGTGTAAATCCCGGCGCGTGAGCGGCGCGGGCTGTCGGCGGGCTCGCCCCAGAATTCGCAGAACAGCTCTTTCGACTGCTGCTTCATCCGATATTCGCGGCCAGCGTCGTTCAAACCGTAATCATGATCATCCCATGTCGCGACAACGTCGCACGAAGCGCGCAATTTTCGGAAACCCGGCTTGGTGGCCAGCTTGTCATATTTGGCGCGCATAACGCCCATGTCTTCGGTGTCGCCGTAAATATTGTCACCGAGGAAGACGAACAGCTCGGGCTTCCATGCATTGACGCGGTCCCAGATCGGTTGCGGCTTGTCCTGATGCGCGCATGATCCGAAGGCGATGCGCGTCAGCGCCTTGACGTCACGCGCCGCAACCGGCAGCGCGGGCAGGGCAGCAAGCGCACCGGCACCCACCACCAGTTCGCGGCGCGTGACGGCCATCAGAAACCAGCCTTTACAGTGACGAAGAACTGCTGCGGCGCGCCGGCCAGCAACGTCTGGTTATCGCCGCGATTGCCGAAGCCGTTCGAGCCGATGGTCGCGACATATTTGAGATTGAACAAATTGGTCGCATTCGCCTGGATCTCGATCTTCGAATTCAACCGATAACCGAGCGCGGCATCGACAATCGCGCGACCCGAAACCTTGCGGTCATTCTCATAGTTGAAAAAGCGCTCGGACATATAGTTCACCCCGACGCGGCCAAACGGCCCCGCGCCTTTGTCGTAGACCAGTTCGAGCTTGGCAAGATGCTCGGGGCTGTCGACCACGGTCTTGCCCGCTGTTGCCGCGATCAACGCGCCGACGCTGTTGATAACATTGTTGCGATAGGTTGAGTCATTGTAGCTGTAGGAGGCAAACGCGCTAAACCCGTCAATCAGCTTGGCTTCCCCGGCCAGTTCGAACCCGTAAGACCGGACGTCGCCGACATTCTGGAGTACTGCCGGATTGCCGATGATTCCCGCACCCGTGGCAAGGCCGAGCAAGCGGTTGCGGAAGTTGATGTAATAAAAACCGATCAAGGCATTGAAGCGCCCGCTTTTGATGCGCCCCCCGAGTTCATAAGTGTCGGATTCTTCCGGCTTCAGTGTATTGCGGATTGCATTGAAGCCGGCCTGTGTCGTCGCGAAAGGGCCACCCGTAGATGAGCTCGTGAAAGCCCGTGTTGCCTGCGTGAACCCGGCAAAAACTTCTGCATTCTCGCCGATTTTATAGCTGAGTCCCCCATGTGGCTGGAACCAGTCTTTCGACTGGATCGTGCCTGACGCCAGCACCCCGGCAACAATCGGTGTTGCCCTGTTCTTCACAGCAAAACCCTTTGACCCAAGCGCAATCGTCAAGTCGCCGAATGTGATCAGGTCCTCGACCGAATATTGATAGGTCTGCGTGTTGAAATCATATTCCCACTGCGTGAAAAAGGGATTGCGCTGAAACTGACGCGCGCTGCGGCCAGGATTGGTCCTGTCGCCCAGCGCATAAAACCGTCGCGCCTGCTGAAAATCGTTGTTTTCGTACCAGCCGGTGACCGTCAGCTTGTTCCAGTCGAGCTCGTGCGTGAACGACCCGAACACGCCGGTGCGCCGGATGTCATATTCGGTTGTGCGCACCGAAATCGGCACGCCGGTCGGGCTTGGCACATAGGGCGTGAACCAAGTCCCTTGTCCCGAATTGCTGTGGTAATAGCCTTTCAGCGCAACAGTGAATTCCTCGCCGATCGGGCTCGAAATGCCGATCGACCCAAGATAGTCGCGGCGCAGGCCCGAGGCGTCAAAATAAACATCGTCGACAAATTTATAGGGTGCGGGATAAACTGTTCCCGCCGTCGGGTTGAGCTTCGGAGCGCCTGTTTCGTTCCGGTTTGCACCAATGTCGGCGAGTAATATGGCCAGTGCATAATTGTCGCTGATGTTGTCGAGATTATACCCGAGCCGGTCGATCATCTCGAGATTCAAATCCTGATAATCCTGCTCCACGCGGTTCGAATAATTGAACATGCCGGTAATCGTCGCGAGGCCCACCGGGATCAGGATTTTGCTGTTGATCGCGTCGCTGCGCTGGACGCCCGATCCTTTCCATTTGTCGGTGGTGTAGCCTGCGTAGGACAGCGACGCGCGAACACCGTCCATGCTGCCCGAATCGATCCGCGCAAAGCCGCGAAAGGTACGATCGCTGCCCGCTGTGACTGCGCCGTCGATGCCAAGCGCTTCGCCCGGATCACGCGAGAAAAACTGGATCGTGCCGCCCAGATTATTTGTGGCGTTAGTGCCGACGGCGCCCGCCCCTTGCGTCACGCGCACGCTGCCGATGTTCTCGGTGATGATCGCGCGGCTGATGTGCAGGCCGTTGGTGTTGCCATAGCTCGCATCGCCGAGTGGAATGCCGTCGAGCGTAAAGCCAAGCTGCTGCTGGTTAAACCCGCGAATCGAAATGCGCTGCGACCATTCATAGGTGCCAAAGGCATCGGCTGATTGAAAATTGACTGAGGGGAGTTTGGCAATCGCCTTTAGTGGGCTGGTGCCCGCCGCAAGAATAGCCAGATCTTCGCTTTGTAGCTCCTGAACCTGCCGCGTCTCGCCGCGCCCGATAACGATAATGTCGGCGCTTTCCGCAGCGTCGTCCGTAGGCGCCTGCGCATGAGCGGGCGCAATCGACAGTGCCGTTCCGGCAAGCAACGTCGCGATGATGTAGCGCATATGATTCCCCTTCGTTTGACGGGGTCGCCCTAGCCATGCTGCATGACAGCAATGCGCAGTTTGCGTGTCGGACGGGTGACAGTGGAGTGACAACATTATGTCGGCTGGTGGCTGCACGAGCGCACTGGCAACCGGGACCCGAAAAACAATGTGCTCAAATTTCCGAGGTTCGCATTTTGATGCGTCGCATGTCCAGCGCGGCATCGTCGCCACAACAAGCAAGTGATTGACAAATATGGTGGACACACTTGGGTTCGAACCAAGGACCCGCTGATTAAGAGTCAGCTGCTCTACCAACTGAGCTATGCGTCCATACTCGCCAAAGTCATAAAGCGAAGCGCGCCGTTAGCATCGCGTTTCGCTATGCGCAATGCCTATCCGAAGCCGCCGGTGCGCCGTTTGCCATCGCGTTCGATGCTCATCAAGATGCCGAGGCAAATCATAACCGTCAGCATGGCCGTGCCCCCGAAACTGACCAGAGGCAACGGAATGCCAACAACAGGCGCGAGGCCCATGACCATCATCAGATTGATCGCCACATAGAAGAAGATGGTCGTAATGAGTCCCGCCGCCGCCAGGCGTCCAAAGCGGCTGGGCGCGCGGGCCGACACGCGCATGCCCCAGCGTGTGAGCAATATGAAGCCGAGTATAATCGCGACGCCGCCGATCAGGCCCCATTCCTCCGCCATCGTCGCAAAGACGAAATCGGTATGTCCTTCGGGCAGATAGTCGAGATGACTCTGTGTGCCGTTGAGATAGCCTTTGCCAAAAATGCCGCCAGACCCGATCGCGATTTTCGACTGAGTGATATGATAGCCGGCACCCAGCGGATCGCTTTCAGGATCAAGAAAGATCATCACGCGCTTGCGCTGATAATCATGCATCATGGCATAGGCGATGGGGAGCAGAGCGGCAAAGGCAGCGCCCGCACCAACAAACAGCCGCATTGGAACGCCCGCAAGAAAGACAATGACGATTCCGCCCGCCGCGATCATCGTTGCCGTGCCAAGATCGGGCTGGATCAGCACAAGAGCAAAGGGAAAGCTAATCATAACAAGCGCAGGCCATAGCGCGTTGAAACTGCGTATCTCGCCCGATGGCAGCAGATCATAAAAGCGCGCCACGGCGAGCACGATTGTGACTTTCATCAACTCGGAGGGCTGGAGCCGGATGAAACCAAGATCGAGCCATCTTTGCGATCCGCCGCGGACGGCACCGGCAAGCTCGACAACAATCAGCATGACGAGAACCATCGCATAAGCGGGAAATGCACTCGCTTTCCACAGGCTTTCAGGAATGCGCGACAAAGTGAGCGCAAGCCCGAAAAAGACACCGAGCTTTATTCCTTGCGACAATGCCCAAGGCGACAGATTCCCGCCCGCAGCTGAGTAAAGGACAACCAGTCCGAAGCCGCCGAGTGCACCGACGAGACACAGGATTCGCCAGTTGATGCTGGCAAGCGAGGCGGGGATCACACTCATTCGGTTGGGTCACCCGTGGTTTCGACAGCGGGTTCAGGCGCGGCGGCAAAGCTCGCTGCGCGGGCTTTCTGGCGCGTGTTGATGTCGCCGCCCCACGTCTTTTCCATTTCGGTCAGGAAGCCCATCGCTTTGGCAGGATCGAACAAATAGGTCAGCACGTCACGTGCCACCGGCGCCGCTGCGCGCGCCCCGCCAAGACCATGTTCGATCACGACCGAGGCGGCATAGCGCGGCACATCGACGGGCGCGAAACACACAAACAGGCCGTGATCGCGATATTTCCAGGCGCCGTTCTGGCCGCGCTGCGCGCCTTCGATTTTGCGGACTTGTGCTGTGCCGGTCTTGCCGCCCATCTGGACCCCTTCGAGCGGCAAGCGGCTGCGCCCCGCTGTGCCATCGCCGTTGACGACTTCGCTCATGGCATCGCGGACGATCGCGAGATGTTCTGCCGTGCAGGATAGTGCAGCGGCGTTGGGCGCGCTGCCCATCAGATGGGGTTGCAACGCGCGGCCCGACGCGATCCGCGACGCCATGACGGCGAGTTGCAACGGGCTGACCTGAACATAACCCTGACCGATTGTCGCGTTCAGCGTATCGGCGCTGATCCATTCCTTTTGATATTTGCGCAGTTTCCATTCGCTGTCGGGAACGGT
>JAYUQI010000225.1:0-2908 GCA_043756805.1 Sphingomonas sp. | reverse complement strand
ACGCGCAGTGGCCCTATGAATGGGTGCGCTATCATGACGATGTTCTTCTCGTCGATACGCGCAACGGCTATGTCGTCGACGTGATCTACGAGTTTTTCTGGTAACCCAATTCGGCCCGGTGTGACTTGCGCGCCGGGCCTTTTTTGGTAGCGGGGGCAGATGGCCCTTACTCGCCTTGCCGAAATCGGACGCAGCACCACCGCGCGCTTGGCGCGCAACCCGGTTGTCCAGCCGGTGCAGGGTCAAGGAATCGATCTTTACTGCGTTCAGAATTTCCTGAGCATCGAAGAATGCGGCGGCCTGATCGCGATGATCGATTCGGATCGTAAACCTTCGGGATTGCTGTCCGCGACCGACGATCCCGACTTCCGCACGTCCGAAAGCTGCGATCTTGACCGCTGGCATCCCTTCGTCGACGGCATCGACCGCCGGATTTGCGAATTGATGGGCATGAAGCCCCGCCAGGGCGAAACGCTGCAAGGGCAGCGCTATGCCGTCGGCCAGCAGTTCAAGGGCCATCATGATTATTTCCATGTCAGCGAGGTTTACTGGCAGTCTGAAAAGAAGCGCGGCGGGCAACGCAGCTGGACTGCGATGATCTACCTCGACGAGCCGGAAAGTGGCGGCGAAACCCTGTTCAGCGCAGCCGGCCTGAAAGTCACCCCGCGCACCGCGATGCTGCTCGCGTGGAATAATATGGACAAGAAAGGCGAGCCGAACCCAAACGCATTCCACGAAAGCCTGCCCGTGATCGACGGGCAAAAAAATATCGTGACGAAATGGTATCGCGAGCGGTTCTGGACTTAAATCTCACTATTTAGACGTCCTGATGATTGCCGATAAAAAGAGGTTGCGCCAGCTGTTTGCCTTCGCGTTGCAGCAGCCTATCACGCCATAATGTCCGTCGCCCGTCCGAAAATCCCGCCCGAGTTTGCCCTGCTCTTTGCCGTCATGCTGACCATCGGTGCCGGAAATACAGCGCTGCAATCGGTCATGCCCGCCATCGGACGGTCGCTGGGCATTGCGGACAGCATTATTGCGATGGCATTTTCGGTGTCGGCGCTTGTCTGGGTTATCGCCGCACCAATCTGGGCACGGCGATCGGACCGGACCGGGCGGCGGCGGATGGTTTTGATGGGGCTGGCGGGTTTTTCGGTGTCCGTGCTGCTCTGCGGCGCGTTCCTGACGATGGGGCTGCGTGGCCTCATCACGCCAATCGCCACCATCGGCACTTTTGTTGCGGCGCGCATGATCTACGGCCTGTTCGGCGCCGCCGCGCCCCCCGCAGCGCAAGCAATCCTTGCGGACCGGACAACACGCGCGGAACGAACCAAGGCGCTGACGCTGCTCGCATCTGCGTTCGGCCTTGGCACCATAATTGGCCCGGCGCTGGCTTCCTATTTCGTTTTGCCGGGTGTCGGCCTTGCTGGCCCTGCTTATTTCTTTGCAGCGATCGGCTTTGTGGTGCTTGCGGCAACTTGGCGCTGGCTGCCCGACGACACGCCCGGCAGCGCCGCGCACGGTGCAGTGACAAGCTATCCCTCGATTGGCGGCAACCTGACCGGCGCGAGCGTGACGGCGGCAACGGCCGACCGGTCGAACGAGCGTGTCGCGCTGACGGATCCACGCATCTGGCCGTGGATGCTGATCGGCCTTGTCATGGGCCACGCGCAAGCGATGGTCGGCCAAGCGATTGCGTTTCTCGCGATTGACCGTCTCAGCCTCGAACCGACAACAATCCTGTCGCAGCAGACCATCAGCATTATCCTGACCGCAGGCGCGGGCGCGGCCTTGCTCGTGCAATGGGGCGTGATCCCACAGATGAATATGAAGCCGCGTGCGCTCGTCCTCGTCGGCCTTGTGCTCGCCGCGATTGGCAGCGCGATGATCGGCTCGGCCACGTCGCTCTTTGGGATGGCAACGGCTTTTGCGATTGCCTGCGCCGGTTTCGGCTTTGTGCGACCGGGCTACACAGCCGGATCGTCGCTGGCCGTCGGACCCGAATTGCAGGGCGTGGTTGCGGGGCGTGTTACTTCGGTCAACGGCGCGTCATTCGTGCTCGGCCCCTCGATCGGCATCGGTCTCTATGAAATCTGGCAGCCGCTGCCCTATCTCGTGTCAGCGGTGGCCTGTGCCCTGCTTGCGGGCTATGCTTGGCGCGTCCTGACGCGCGACACATAAAAAAGGGGTCGGTCCACTGGGGACCGACCCTTGAAAGTTTATAGGAGAGGATGCCTGAAAGGCACCGTCTTTGTGCATCGCCGCAAGAAATGCTGCAAGTGCGAAAAGAAAAATCGCGCATGCAAAGATTGCATCTTGAAACACGCTCTAAAATAGGCATGTTGTCCGGACTGGTTTCACCACCGCTATTTTGCGGCAGTGCAACGTAAAGGGCGTGGTCATGCGGCGTTTGCCGTCCTTGTCAGGGGTCGAGGCATTCGTTGCCGTCGCGCGTACCGGCTCGGTCAAGGCTGCCGCAGAAGAGCTTTCGCTGTCGTCGCCCGCGCTCAGCCGCCGCATCCAGTCGCTCGAACGCTTCATCGGGCGTGATCTTTTTGAACGGCGTCATCAGGCGATGGTGCTGACGCAATCGGGCGAACGGCTGATTGCACTTATTGCACCCGCCATCGATCAGCTGTCCGACGCCATCGAATCAGTGGCCAGCGGCGGCGAAGTCATGCGCCTGCGCCTTGGCGTGCTTCCGCTCTTTGCGACGCAGCGATTGATGCCACAACTGGCGGCGTTGCGCGCGGCGCATCCCAAACTGCATCTTGATCTCGATACCGCGCCGCATGCCGCCACGCGTCTGGGTGACGGCATCGATGCCGCCATCATCCTGACGCGCGATCCCGATCCCGCGCTCCATGCCGAACGGCTTGACCGCAACAAGGTGTTCGCGATTTCGGCC
>JAYUQI010000224.1:0-7803 GCA_043756805.1 Sphingomonas sp. | reverse complement strand
AGCGGACACAGCAGGCCTGAAACTGGGCGATACCATAACGGCGGTCGATGGTCAGACGGTCGAAAGTTTCGAAGACGTAGCACGGCTCGTTTCGATTCATCCCAATGAGCGGTTGATCATTGGCATCACGCGCGCCGGGCAGGAGATGACACTTCCCGCCACGCCACGCGTCAATATTTTCAGGGATCGGTTCGGGAATGAAATGCGGCGGGGGCTGCTCGGCATCGGTCCGTCGAAACGCATCAATGTGAAGCATCCGATTATCGAACTGCCCGGTGCGGCCGTGCGCTTCACGATTAACTCGGTGCGGACGATGGCAACGACATTATGGCAGGTCGTTTCGGGTGTGCGTTCGATCAAGGAATTGGGTGGCCCGGTAAAAATAGCGCAAATCTCCGGCCAGCAGGCAACGCTGGGGCCAATCGACTTCCTGTGGCTGATGACAATGATCTCGATTAACTTGGGGTTCATCAACCTGTTGCCAATTCCCATGCTTGATGGCGGCCACTTGCTCTTTTACGCCATCGAGGCGGTGCGGCGGAAACCGGTTCCGGCAGCAACGCAGGAATGGGCCTATCGATCGGGATTGTTTGCGCTTTTGCTGTTCATGGTTGTGGTGACGATCAAAGATCTTGCCGGTTTGGGCCTTTGGCGCGGTATCGCCGGGTTGATCGGATGAGCCGCATCGGGCAGGGGGCGGGCCAAGTAATGTTAATTTTCGAAGGGCGGTTTCCGCGTGACAGTTAAAATGCCGACGAACAGCCCGCGCCGACACCTTTCCACAGTGCTGATGGGAACAATGCTGGCCGGTGTGCCATCGCTTGTCGTCGCACAAGCAGCCCGCCCGACGCTGATGACGCCCGCAGCGCCTACGCCGGCACCCGAGACTGATGGCGGGACAATCAAGTCGATTGCCGTTTCGGGGTCTCAGCGCATCGAAGGCGAGACCGTCCGGTCTTACGTGAAGCTGCGTGCGGGCGGCGCCTATACGCGTGAAACGCTGGATCAGGCGCTTCAGGATTTGTTTGCCACAGAGCTTTTTGCCGACGTCCAGATTCGCGACGAGCAGGGTGCGCTGACGATTATCGTCAAGGAGAACCCGGTCATCAACCGCATCGTTTTCGAAGGCAACAAGCGCGTCAAAGAAGACAAGCTCGGCAAGGAATTGAAACTCGCGCCGCGCACAATCTTTACGCGGTCAAAAGTCCGTGCCGATATCGCTCGCATTATCGAGCTGTATCGCCGTCAGGGACGTTTTGCTGCGACAGTCGAACCCAAGATGGTGATGCTCGACCAGAACCGTGTCGATATTGTCTATGAAATCAGCGAGGGACCGAAGTCGAAGGTCCGCCAGATCAACATCATCGGTAACGAAGTGTTCGGCGATGGTCGGCTGCGTGGCGAGATGGTCACCAAGCGGTCGCGTTTTTATCGCTTCTTTTCGTCGAACGACAGCTATGATCCGGATCGTCTTGCCTATGACCAGGGCAAGTTGCGGCAGTTTTATCTGACCAATGGCTATGCCGATTTTCGTGTCGTCTCGGCAGTAGCCGAACTGACGCCCGACAAGCGCGATTTCATCGTCACCTATGTCGTCGAAGAAGGTGACCGCTACAAATTCGGTGACGTTGAAGTCGAAAGCGACATCCGCGATTTCACTGCCGCCGCGATCAAGCCGCTTCTGCCGATGCAAAAGGGGCAGTGGTATAACGCCAAGCAGGTCGAGGATACGGTCGAAAGCGTGACGCAGACGGCGGGATTGTTTGGCTATGCCTTTGCGCAGATCGATCCGCAGTTCGAGCGCGACAAAGAAACCAAGACGATGAACATCACGTTCCGCGTCGCCGATGCGCCGCGTGTTTACGTCGAGCGGATCGATATTAACGGCAATACGCTGACGCAGGACAAGGTTGTTCGCCGCGAATTCCGCGTGGCCGAAGGCGATGCGTTCAATGGCATTGCGATCAAGCGATCACAGGAACGCATTCAGAGCCTTGGCTTCTTTCAGGAAAAGCTGGAAATCACGCAGAAGCAGGGCTCGGCGCCCGATCGCGTCGTGCTTGAAGCCAACGTCGAAGAAAAGTCGACCGGCGAATTGCAACTTTCGGCCGGTTTCTCGAGCCTCGAGCGCTTCATCGTCAACGCTTCGATCCGCCAGCGCAATTTCCGCGGCAAAGGGCAGGAACTGCGCGCCTCGGTCAATTACTCGACTTATTCGAAATCAGTCGAACTTGGTTTCACCGAACCTTATTTCCTCGATAAGAACATCGCGCTCGGCGGTGATATTTTCCGGCGCGACTACAACTCATTCCAGTTCCAAGGCAACGGTGACCGGCAGACGACATATCAGCAGATCACGACCGGTTTTCAGTTGCGTATGGGTGTGCCGATCACGGAATTCTGGTCGTTTGCCGCGCGATACGGGTTAAGTTTCGATCAGGTCACGCTGGATCGTGAGACATATTTTTATGATCCGAAAGGGACCGGGACGCTGGATACGTGCGATCCTCTGCGGGCGGGGCGCTATCTTTGCGATTCACTTGGCGACCGGACGACGTCGTCACTCGGTTACAGCCTGGTGTTTTCAAACCTTAACAACAATATTCGCCCGTCGCGCGGCCAACGTTTGGTCTTCAGTCAGGACTTTGCCGGCCTTGGAGGCAACGTCAAATATCTGAAGTCGCGCATTGATGCGGCGAAATATTGGGATCTGGGGCGTCGTTTCATTTTTTCGGCAAGTGTCGAGGGCGGTTATGTCTTGCCGCTCAACAAGTCGCCCGGTGCCAATATCGACAAAGTTCGCTTGACCGACCGGTTCTTCCTTGGCGAACCGCAAATGCGCGGCTTTGACATTCGCGGTGTCGGTCCGCGCGTTGTCCGCACACCGTATAATGCTGACGGCACACTCGTTACTGATGAGCAGCAGATTTCCGATGATGCGATCGGTGGACGCGCTTATTATCAAGGACGTCTGGAACTGGAAATTCCACTAGGCTCGGGTGCGAAGGAACTTGGCCTTCGACCATCGGTATTTCTCGATGCGGGTGCAGTTTTTGGTGTAGTTACGCCGGCGCTGTTCGATCTGAAGCCAGGCGATCCGGGGCTCAATCGTCCAATCTTGAATAACGGGTCACGGCAGTGTCTGCCAAATCCTCCGCCAGTAGCCACGCCACCGATCCCGCAAGCGCCCTTGTTTAATGAGCCTGCAGGCGGTTGCACAGCGGGATCCACGCTGTTTCAGCAAACTTTCCCAGCGTTCAAGGAAACATTCCTCGGAAATAGCGCAAGGCCACGCGTTTCTATCGGCGTGGGCGTAAACTGGAACTCGCCGTTCGGGCCGTTCCGCATCGACGTCGCCAAGGTTCTTTTGAAGACCCCGGGCGATCAAACCAAAACATTCACTTTCAACGTAGGAACACAATTCTGATGAAGACCATTTTCAAAGCAGCGATGCTCGCTGCGGCTCCCGTTGTTGCCATGCCTGCGATCAGCCATGCGCAAGCAGTCGAAGGCATTGCCGTTGCCGATATTCAGGGTGCGGTGCAAAAGTCAGCGGCGTTCATCACGGCGATGAACCAGATGAAGACGACCTATGCAGCGCCCATTGCTGCCTTTGAAGCGCGGTCAAAAGCACTCCAGGCTGAAATCAATCCGCTCGTGACGGCGTTTCAGGCCGCACAAAAGGCGAATACGCCGCAAGCCACGCTGCAGACACAATACACCGCCATCCAGACCAAGCAGCAGTCTGCCCAAGCTGAGCTCCAGCGCCTCTCGGCGCCGATCGCGCGCGCGCAGGGCTATGTCGAAGAACAGATCGGTGCCAAGCTCGATGGCGCGATTAAGGCGGCAATGGTTGCGCGCAAGGTCAATCTGGTGATCTCGCCACAGGCGGCAATCTCGTATCAGCCGTCGGTTGATATTACCGATGCTGTCGTTGCCGAACTGAACCGCACGGTGCCCACAGTCGGCATTACGCCGCCCGCCGGATGGCAGCCGGGCGGGCAGGGTGCCCCCGCAGCTGCGCCTGCTGCGACCAGGCCAGCAACGCCAGCGCCCACAGGCCGCTAAGTGGAACTCGACATCCGGGGCGTGATGGCGGCGCTGCCCCATCGCTTCCCGATGTTGCTGGTTGATCGCGTCGAGGAACTGGTTGTTGACCAGCGCATCGTCGCGATCAAAGCGATTACGATCAACGAGCCGTTCTTCGCCGGGCATTTTCCCGGACGTCCGATCATGCCGGGGGTGCTGATTGTCGAAGCGCTGGCACAAGCCGCCGGCGTCCTCGCAGTCGAATCGCTCGGTCTGGCAGGTTCAGGCAAGCTGGTTTATTTCATGGCCATCGATGGCGCGAAGTTTCGCACGCCGGTCGAGCCTGGATGCCTGCTCCGCCTCGAAGTCGAATTCGTCCAGAAGCGCAGCAGCGTGTGCAAGTTTGCGGGCCGCGCTTTGGTCGATGGTAAACTGGCTGCCGAGGCAAATTTTACAGCGATGATTGCCGATCCGCCAGCCTGACTTGCCCCCGCCGCGCCAACTCGCTATGCGAGCGCCTCAACTTCAGGCTGGTCGGAACCAGCCATCTTTACAGGAATAGCATCATGAAGCCCTCGATCCACCCCGAATACCACATGATCAACATCAAGATGACCGACGGAACCGAGTTCCAGACGCGGTCGACATGGGGCAAGGAAGGCGACACCATGACGCTCGAAATCGATCCAACATCGCACCCGGCATGGACCGGCGGCACCGGCAAGATGCTCGACGCCGGTGGTCAGGTTGCACGCTTCAACAAACGGTTCGGCGGGCTTACACTCAAGAAATAAGGATCAACGCCACGGCGCGTTGGTTTATTGGCTCAGAAATCAAAGGGGTCGGTTGCTATCATCCGACCCCTTAAAAATGCGTCGGCCACAAGCTGGAGCGGCGTCACGTCGACATCGCTTTTCCCTGCGCGGACAAGATCGACGAAATGGCGATACATTGACGGATATTCTGCCTCGGATCCGACGTTTCGGGCGGTTCCGTTGATCCAGAGCTTGTTGCCACCGTGCGCAAGGCGCAGGCTTTCGTTACCGGCCTCGATGATGATGTCCCAAAGCTGGGGTCCGGTTTGAAGGAAATCGAATGCGGCCGAGATCGGGACGCCGCTAGCGGTTTTCATCTCTAAATCCGCTGTGATCGGCGCCTGCCGGTTGCTTGGCATCCGAAGCGTTGCTTCGACCAGACGGATCGGCTCGGGCATGATTTCCGTCAAAATGGACAATGCGTTGATCCCGGGATCAAAGACGCCGAATCCGCCCGGCTGCAGAATCCAGTCCTGCCCCGGATGCCAGTGACGAATATCTTCCTTCCATAAAATCTCGACCGATGTGATTTCATGCTCGGCGACCCATATTTTCGCTACGGGAACAGCGGCGCCGAACCGCGAATGCCAGCTCGTAAAAAGCGTGACACCGTGCTGTTTCGCCAATGCAACCAGCGTTTCGACTTCGGAAACGGTCGCGCCTGGCGGCTTTTCCAGAAAGACGTGCTTTTCTGCAGAAATGGCCAACTGCGCAGCCTCGAATCGCGCTTCGGGCGGCTGGCATAATATAATCGCGTCGAGCGCGGGCTGCGCATCCAACATCTGCGCTAAGGTTTGATAATTATTGACGCCCGCCATCGTCGCATTGCGACTGGCAATTGCTGTTAACCTGGCACCTGTTGTTGCGGCAATCGCGGGCAGATGTTGATCACGGGCGATTTTGCCGAGGCCCACGAGCCCGATTTGCAGCGCTTTGGTCAACAATATGGACTCCAACTGGCGGACAGGGTGGGATTCGAACCCACGGTGAGCTTCCACCCACGACGGTTTTCAAGACCGTTGCCTTAAACCACTCGGCCACCTGTCCGCACGATTTGCCTTTAGCGGCGGCGCGGGCGGGCGTGCAAGGGTTGCGACAAAAGGAATTCACCTGAGCTGTAGACTGTGCCACTGTCCATCGATGCGACCTGTTATTTTTTCGTGCGCGTTGGCACTGTTCGTAATGATGCCACTCGCGGGATTGGGTGGCGGGCGTGCACTTGCGCAAGAGGAAAGCGGCTTTGCGGCTTATGTGTCCGGCCTTGGCCGACAAGCGATTGCGCAGGGCGTGAGCCGGGCAACGGTCGATGCGATCATTCCGACGTTGACATATAATCCGCGCGTCGTCGAACTCGACCGCGCGCAGCCGGGTGCTAACCCGAACATCATTCCGCAGTTCGCGCCGTATCGCGCGCAACATGTCGATGGTGCGCGAATCAGCCGGGGGCGGACCAAATATGCGACGCTGCGGCCGTTGCTGGGTCGCGTCGAGCGGGAGACCGGGGTTCCCGAAGGGATCATGGTTTCGATCTATGGCAATGAAACAAATTATGGTGCGTTCACCGGCAGTTTCGATTTGCCGCGCTCGCTCGCCAGCTTGGCTTATGAAGGGCGCCGCCGCGCGCTTTTTGAAGGCGAATTTATTGCGTCGCTGAAGATTATCGACACCGGCATCCCGCGCGAAGCCATTGCCGGGAGCTGGGCAGGCGCAACGGGGTATCCGCAGTTCCTGCCGTCGATGTATTTGCGCCTCGCGCGCGATGGCGATGGCGATGGCAAGGTCGATATCTGGCGCAGCGAAGCCGATGCGCTGGCGTCGATCGCCAATTATTTTGTGTCAGCGGGATGGAAACCCAATCAGCCGTGGGGCGTTGCCGTGCGCGTTTCTCCGACGCTGAACCGCGCCGCTATCCTCAATCGCACTGTCAGCCCGCGCTGCCCGCGCGTTCACAACCGGCATAGCCGATGGATGACAATGTCGGAGTGGCGCGCGCTCGGCGTGTCTCCTGTTGGCCGGACGTTGCCTGATACGACGCTGGCGACATTGCTTGAGCCCGATGGCCCCGATGCGACGGCGTATCTGCTGACGGGCAATTACCGCGTCATTCTCGATTACAACTGCTCGAATTTCTATGCGTTGTCGGTCGGGCTGCTTGCCGATGCGGTTGCCAGTTGAACGCCTGATCCGGGGCGCGTTACTCGCCACTTGTTTTGCAGCGACCAATGCGGGGGCCGCGCCACGTGACGGCGCAAGTTACGAAGCGACCGGGCACGCAAGCTGGTATGGTGATGAGCTGAGAGGCCGCAAGACGGCGAGTGGCGAACGCTTCAACCCTGATGGGCTGTCTGCGGCACACCGGACATTGCCGTTGCAATCCTATGTCGAGGTCACGACGCTTGATACCGGGCGAACAATTCTTGTTCGTATCAACGACCGTGGCCCTTATCATGGCAACCGTCTGATCGATCTGTCGCATGGGGCGGCGCGACAACTGGGTATTGTCGGGCACGGTGCGCGGCTGGTGCGGGTGCGGCGGGTCGAGCCGTCGGCAAATGAGAAACGCGCGCTCCGTAACGGGCGGTCGGTTCCCGCGCGGGCGACGGTCAGCGGCGATGATCTCGACCGGTTGCGTGACCGCAACAACTGGTCTGTGCCGCCTTCGACCCGCGCGACATTACCCGCCGGTGGTGGGCCTTATTTCATTCGCGTGGGCACATTTTTGTCAAAAACCCGCGCCACATTGATGGCGCGTCGACTGGGGGCCACCCTTTTCAAAACCGACGGGCTCTATCAGGTCCGCCTCGGCCCCTATCCCGATAGAAGTAAAGTCAACGCAGCGCTGGCACCACTGGCGGCAAAAGGCTATCCGGACGTCCGCATCGTCCGATAACGACCCGAGGAATGTCATGAAGCCCATCCTGCCAACTGCTGTGCTCATCCTGGCAGTGGTTTATCCTGC
>JAYUQI010000223.1:0-7806 GCA_043756805.1 Sphingomonas sp. | reverse complement strand
CTAACAGGCTGCATCTGATGGGTCAAAAATTGCGACAAAAAAGCCACAATAAAAGTAGGTTAATGTCGATTCTGTCCAATACGACTCGGATGAGGGGGCGTAGCAGACCTGTGCGACCCGAAGGGCTCCCGGATGAAAGTTCGGGAAACCTTTTCACTTACGGCCTGGCGCGGGAAACCGCGTCAGGCCGCTTTTCTTTACAGGTAATATGTGGTTATATTGCCACGATAAGGAAAACCGGGGCGCTCATACAGGCCATGGCTGCGATTTCGCTCGACTATGCGACTCCCGATGAGTCGCTACGTAAGCACCTGTCGGTGTTTTACGATTTTCGTGCCGACGTCCCTGTATTCGAAGATGTCGAACGCGCCGATCTCGCGCAAGTCCGCTTTCAGCTTTCGGGTAGTGACGCGACCTACAGCTTTGCCGACGGCACCGTCCAGAAAGCGCCCGCCATCCAGATTGTCGGCCCCACCACCGGCCCGACGCGTGTTCGCGTTCTTGGCCCGGTGCGGACGTTCGGCGCTGGCCTGCTCCCCGCCGGCTGGAGCAGTCTTCTCGATTTCGAAGCATCGCTGCTCGTCAATCGCGTTGTCGATGCCACCGAATTGTTTGGCAAGGGGCTCTACAAAACGCTTGAAGAGTTCCGCGCCACCACGACACTCGAGCAAAAAGTCCTGATCGGCAGTGCGCTTGCCCGCACCTTGATCGCGCGCGGTCATACCGCAGCTTTTGATTTTGCCCGGATTGTCGATGGCTGGCTGGCCGATTCGCCATCGCCGAATGTCGAAACGCTCGTGAAAGCAACGGGCCTGTCGCGCCGCCAGGTCGAGCGCAACTGCAAGGCGATTTACGGGTCACCGCCCAAGCTGCTCGCGCGCAAATATCGCGCGTTAAGAGCGGCAATCATGCTCGCCAAACATGAGGCCGGCGCGCAGGAGCTGATTGATCATGGCTTCTATGACCAATCTCATTTCATTCGCGAAATCAAGCACTTCACCGGGGTTACGCCCAAGACGATTACCGATGACCTGCCAACACTCGCGACGCTGACGTTGAAGCGCACCGAGTTTATCGGTCTGTCGCCGCTGATCACCAAAACCTGACGGGGCTTGCAATCCGACTGATTTAGTCCGATTTATGCTCTATGCGACTCTCCAGCCTTGCCGATTATGCCGTTGTGATGATGAGCGCCGCCGCGCGCCACGGCTGCGGCGCGCGATTGTCGGCGACGTTGCTTGCCGATGAAACGCATGTGCCGCTGCCGACGGCGCAAAAGCTGATGCAGAAACTGGCGCACGCCGGACTGCTGTCGTCGTTCCGCGGCACGGGCGGCGGGTTCAAGCTCACCCGCCCCGCATCGTGCATCACACTTGCCGACATCATCGAAGCCGTCGAAGGGCCGATTGCAATGACCACTTGCGTCGATGATGCCCGCGAGGATTGCGCGCTCGACCAGCATTGCGCGGTCAAACCGCACTGGAACGTGGTCAACGGCGCGGTGCGTGGTGCGCTCGCCGCAGTCCCCCTTTCACAATTGGCAGCAGCAATATGACAACTTTTCCTACCTTCCTTTGCGTCTTTGCGTCTTTGGGTGAGTCCAGCAATCTCACGCAAAGACGCAAAGACGCAAAGAAGGGAGCATACTGATGGCCTCGCGCAACGCCGAAGCGTTTGCCGCCGCCGAAAGTGTCGCCGATTACGAGCATGGCTGGTCGTCGGACATCGAAACCGATTTCGCGCCAAAGGGGCTGACCGAGGACACCGTCCGGTTCATTTCGGCCAAGAAAGACGAGCCGCAATGGATGCTCGACTGGCGGCTGAAAGCGTTCCGGATGTGGCAAACGATGAAAGCGCCTGATTGGGCCAAGCTCGAGATTGCGCCGATCGATTATCAGGACGCCTATTATTACGCCGCGCCCAAGGTAAAGCCCAAGCTGGGATCGCTTGACGAAGTCGATCCCGAAATCCTGCGGGTTTACGAAAAGCTCGGCATCCCGATCGAGGAGCAGAAAGTGCTTGCGGGCGTCGAAGGCGCGCGTCGCGTTGCCGTCGATGCCGTGTTTGACAGCGTGTCGGTTGCGACCACATTCCGCGCGGAATTGGAACGCGCGGGGGTCATCTTCCGCAGCATCAGCGAGGCAATCCGCGAATACCCCGACCTCGTAAAGCGCTGGCTCGGCAAGATCATTCCGATGCACGACAATTATTTCGCCACGCTCAACAGCGCGGTCTTTTCCGACGGGACATTTGTCTACATTCCCGAAGGCGTGCGTTGCCCGATGGAACTGAGCACCTATTTCCGCATCAATGCCGAAAACACCGGCCAGTTCGAACGCACGCTGATCATCGCCGACAAGGGTAGCTATGTGTCCTACCTCGAAGGCTGCACCGCACCGATGCGCGACGAAAATCAGTTGCATGCGGCGTGCGTCGAACTCGTTGCGCTTGACGATGCCGAGATCAAATATTCGACCGTGCAAAACTGGTATCCCGGCGACGCGGAAGGCAAAGGCGGCATCTATAATTTCGTCACCAAGCGCGCCTTGTGCCAGGGACGGAACAGCAAGGTTTCGTGGACACAAGTCGAGACGGGCAGTGCGGTGACATGGAAATATCCGTCGTGCGTGCTCAACGGCGAAAACAGTGTCGGCGAATTTTACTCGGTCGCGGTGACCAACAATTACCAGCAGGCCGACACCGGCACCAAGATGATCCACAATGGCAAGGGCAGCCGCTCGACCATCGTCAGCAAAGGCATCAGCGCCGGGCACAGCAACAACACCTATCGCGGCCTCGTCCGCGTTGCGCCCAATGCCGAAGGGGTGCGCAACTTCACCCAGTGCGATTCACTGCTGCTGGGGTCGCTCAGCGGTGCGCACACCGTCCCCTATATCGAAGTCCGCAATCCCAGCGCGCAGATCGAACATGAAGCGACGACGAGCAAGATCAGCGATGACCAGATGTTCTACGCCCAGCAACGTGGCCTGAATGCCGAGGAAGCGGTGGCGCTGATTGTCAACGGCTTCGCCAAGGAAGTGCTACAGCAACTGCCGATGGAATTTGCGGTGGAAGCGCAGAAGCTGCTGGGGATTTCGCTTGAGGGGAGTGTGGGGTGAGCGCTCGACAAGCTGCTTACGTTCTTTGGTGGTTTCTCTGGGCCATTACGGCTGTCCCAATCATTGCATTCAGCATTTTTGTGTCTCGTGACATTCCGATGTGGCCAAGTTTTGACGCTGACGCGACCGCTGAAGGAATCACAGTCTGGCTGATATTCGCTGGTTGGATTTATCTGACTCCAATGGCTCTGATTGCAACGCGCTGCTGGTGGTTGCAATCCAACAAAATTCTGAAAGCGAATAATGCTCCAAATTAATAACCTCCACGCCACTGTTGGCGACAAGCCGATCCTCAAGGGCCTTTCGCTCGCGCTCAACGCGGGGGAGGTCCATGCGATTATGGGGCCGAACGGGGCGGGGAAATCGACGCTGGGTTATGTGCTGGCTGGAAGGCCGGGGTATGAGGTGACTTCGGGTGAGGTGCGCTTTACCCCACACCGCAGTGCTGAGCCTGTCGAAGCACGGTCAGGCGCGAACCGCCCTTCGACAAGCTCAGGGCTGCGGTTAGATTTACTTGAAATGCAACCGCACGAACGCGCCGCCGCTGGCCTGTTCCTCGGCTTTCAATACCCCGTCGAAATCCCCGGCGTGTCGAACGTCCAGTTCCTGCGCGAAGCGCTCAACGCCCAGCGCAAGCATCGCGGCGAACCCCCGCTCTCGGGCGCCGAATTCCTGAAGATCGCGCGCGCGCAGGCCGCCGCGCTCGACATGGACATGGACATGCTCAAGCGCCCGGTGAACGTCGGCTTTTCGGGCGGCGAGAAAAAGCGCAACGAGATGGTGCAGATGGGCATCATCGACCCCGCCCTCGCGATCCTCGACGAAACCGACAGCGGTCTCGACATCGATGCGCTGCGTGTGGTCGGTGACGGGATCAACCGGATCATGCGCAAGCCCGACAAGGCCGTGCTGCTGATCACGCATTACCAGCGCCTGCTCGATTATGTCCGCCCCGACTTCGTCCATGTCCTGAGCGATGGCAAAATCACCCGCACCGGCGGCCCCGAGTTGGCGCTCGAACTCGAACGCGAGGGCTATCGGGAGCTGGCGGCATGAATGTTGTCGTTCGACCTTTTGCGCCCGATGATGCGCCAGTGCTCACCGACCTGCTGAATGCAATCATCGCGCGCGGCGGCACGACGGCGCGGCAAATTGCCTTCACGCCGGAGGCGTTAACAAAGTCCGATTTCAATAGCCCGGATGTGCACATCTGCCTCGTCGCCGTTGATCCCGCAACAAATCGGATTGAGGGATATCAAACGCTCGGCCGCAATCCCGACCTGCCCGGCGATATCGGCGATATCGCAACGTTCGCCCGTATCGATGGCGCACAGCGGGGCGTCGGTTCGGCGCTGTTTGCTGCAATGATCGACGCGGCACGTGCGCATGGGCTCACTGCGATCAACGCGACGATCCGCGCCGACAACACAGGCGGTCTTGCATTTTATACCAAACAGGGATTCGCCGATCATGCTGTGACTGTGGCCATTCCGCTGGCCGATGGCACGCCGGTGGATCGCATCCACAAGCGCTATGTGCTGGCGGAGGCAATTGCGGCATGACAATCGCGACTGGCCTTCCGACCCGTAAAGACGAAGCGTGGCGCTATGGCGATCTCGACGCCGTTGCGCGACTGTGGCCTGTCCCCGCGCCGACTGTCATCGACGTGCCTGCGGGGCAGTCGGTCGAGCGGCATCGTATCGCCGATAGCGGCATTCATGATTTCTCGATTACCGTCGGCGTCGGCGCGCGAATGGATTTTTACGTGCTCAACGCGGGCGCAGGCTATGGCCGGATCGCGATCGACGTCACGCTCCACGACGGCGCGCATTTCGCATTCGGTGCCGTGCAGATCGGTGGTGGCGCGGCCAATCTCGAAATCGTCACCACTGTCCGCCACATCGAACCCAACGCGACGAGCCGCCAGGTCGTCCGCAGTGTCCTCGGCGGCAGCGCGACCGGCTCCTATCTCGGTAAAGTCGCCGTTTCCCGAGACGCGCAGAAAACCGACAGCGTGCAATCGGTGAAAGCGATGTTGCTTGACCGGACGGCGACGGCGAACGCCAAGCCAGAACTCGAAATCTATGCCGACGATGTGAAGTGCGCGCACGGCGCAACGGTCGGCGAACTCGACAAGAACGCACTGTTTTACCTCGCCGCGCGCGGGCTTCCGCCTGCCGAAGCGCAGACTTTGTTGTTGCAGGCCTTTGTTGCTGAAGTGTTCGAAGGTGCCGAGGCGCAGGCCGAACTGGAAACTGCGGCTTTGGCCGCTTTGGAGCGCATGTCGTGATTGTTGATACCCTGACCCGTACAGTGGATTACCGCGCTGATTTTCCCGGAATTGGCGACTGGCATTATCTGGATACGGCGGCGACAGCACAAAAACCGCAAGCGGTGATCGATGCAACGGTCAACGCCATGGGCCGCGATTATGCGACCGTCCACCGCGGCGTTTATGCGCGCTCGGCGGACATGACGCTGGCCTATGAAGCTGCACGGCGGCGGGTGGCGAGCTTCATTGGCGCGACATCCGAAAACGAAATCGTCTTCGTGCGCGGCGCGACCGAGGGGATCAATCTCGTCGCCCAAACCCACCCACGCGGGCGGGTTTTGCTAAGCCAACTCGAGCACCACAGCAACATCGTGCCGTGGCAACTTGCGGGTTATGAAATCGACGTCTGCCCGCTGACCGTTGATGGCCAGATCGACCTTGACGCCGCCGAAGCCCTGCTGACGCCTGCGCATACGATGGTCGCCTTTGCGCATGTTTCCAACGTGCTCGGCGGTGTTCTCGACGCCAAGCGCGCGGCAAAGCTCGCGCACAGTGTCGGCGCGAAGCTGCTGCTGGACGGTTGCCAAGCCGTTCCCCGTCTCCCCGTCAATGTCGCCGATCTCGATTGCGACTTCTATGTTTTCTCGGGTCACAAACTCTATGGCCCCACCGGCATCGGCGTCCTCTGGGGCCGCGCCGATCATCTCGACGCAATGCCGCCGTGGCAGGGTGGCGGCGCGATGATCGACCGCGTGACGTTTGAGAAAACCACCTATGCCGCGCCACCGGGACGATTCGAAGCGGGAACACCGGCGATCATCGAAGTCCTCGGGCTTCACGCCGCGATCGACTATGTCGCGGCGATCGGTCTCGAGGCAATCCACGCGCACGAAACCACGCTCGTTGCCGAATGCCGTGATGCGCTGCGCTCGATCAACGCCGTCACGCTTTACGGCCCCGAAGACTCAGCGGGAATCGTCAGTTTCAATGTGCAGGGGGTGCATCCGCATGATGTCGGCACTATCTTAGACGAAGAAGGCGTGGCGATCCGCGCGGGGCATCATTGCTGCCAGCCGCTGATGGGCGCGCTGGGTGTTGACGCAACCGCGCGCGCCAGCTTTGGCATTTATAACGCACCCGATGACATTGCCGCGCTGGTTCGCGGATTGGCACGTGTAAGAAAGCTGTTCGGATGAAGATCGAGGAAGTCACGTCAGTAGCCTTACCGCCCAGAGCGCGCGTGGACGACGCCCGCGACTCTTTTGAGCGCAAGCGCGACTATCTCGACGGGTTCCTGAAAGCCGAACCGCCGAAATTGTCGCCCGAAGAACCCGGTGGCGATCTGTATGAAAAGGTCATCGACGCGCTGAAGGAAATTTTCGACCCCGAAATCCCGGTCAACATCTATGACCTCGGGCTGATTTACGGCGTCGACGTCGACGAGGGGCATGTGACCGTGTCGATGACGCTGACCACGCCGAATTGCCCCGTTGCCGAAACCATGCCGATGGAAGTCGAAATGCGCGTTGGTGCGGTGCCCGGTGTCGGCGTTGCCGAAGTCAATCTCGTCTGGGATCCGGCATGGGATCCGGGCAAGATGACCGATGAGGCCAAGCTCGAATTGGGGATGTTGTGATGATGATAGCCGCATCTTCAAGCGTAGCGAGAAGCCCTGCCGGACGGAGCGAGATTGATTGTTTGCAACGAACAGTCTCGCTGGCGCTCGACAGTGCCCCACGCTCCGCTCGGGGAAGCGGACGATGACCACCACCACGCGCATCCGCCCCGCCGCGCTGACGCTGACTGCCAGTGCCGAAGCGCGCATTGCCGATCTGATGTCCAAAGCGCCTGCCGATGCGATCGGGGTCAAGCTCTCGACCCCGCGCCGCGGTTGTTCGGGGCTTGCCTATTCGGTCGATTATGTCACCGAAGCCGTACCCTTCGACGAGAAGATCGAAACCCCCGGCGGCATTTTTTTCGTCGACGGCGGATCGATCCTCTATCTCATCGGCAGCCGGATGGACTGGGTCGAGGATGATTTCACGGCAGGGTTCGTGTTCGAAAATCCCAATGCAAAAGGCGCCTGCGGCTGCGGCGAGAGTTTTACCGTTTAGAAACCGAACGAGTAACGCACGGCCCCGCCGATGTCGTCGGGGGCAGCCGTAAAATTGCCCGGTTGTTGCCGCCAATAGCTGTTGACCGTTAGAAACCCCGGCCCCAGCGCGCGGGCATAGACCGCTTCGAGATCGCGTTCGCGACCCAACGGCGTCAGGTTGATCGAGTCAAGGCCCGCCAGCGCAATACCGCCACCCGTCACGCGCAGTGGTTCGGACCAGCGCAGCGAAAAACTGTCGTCACGCGCAAAAATTGCTGTCCGCGTCACGTCGACTGCCAGCGCTTGCGTCATAAGCGTCG
>JAYUQI010000222.1:0-7862 GCA_043756805.1 Sphingomonas sp. | reverse complement strand
CGGCAGTGAACTTCTGGGCGGTTTCCTGAACCTTGGTGACGGTATCATTCATAAGCGTTTTTCCTTCTTCAACAATGCGAGCCGCAACCGGCTCTGGGGTCTTGATCGGGGTTGGCGCAGGCGCAGCGGCTGCTGCAACCGCAACGGGCGGGGTCATCACAGGCTTTGGCGGCGACGCTGCCACGACGGGGGCGGGCTTGGACGCTTCGGCTTTTACAATGACGGGAGCTTCGACCTTAGCCACGACCGGCGCAGGCACGACGGACGTCGGCGCTTCAACCTTGGCAATCGCGGGTTTCGCAACAACAGCCGCCGCCTTTGCGATGGGCTTTGGCGCTACTGGCTTCGCAGCGATGGTTTTTTTGATAGGCGTATCGACCACAATCGGCCTCCGTTAGGTCTATGTTGCACTGCAATATAAACAGTCGGCGGCGAATTGCAAGAATTTTTGTTGCGGTGCAACATAAATGACATTCAGCATTATAAACCACTGGTTTAGCGCATTTTTACATAGCGCCCCGGCGCAGCTTCGATGGCTTTCAGCGCGCCCTCGCCGGGAATCCGTGCATTGCTCGCGACGACATCCTCGCCGCCGAACCCGCGAATCCAGCTGATCCAGTCGGGCCACCAACTGCCCTTATGTTCGGTTGCGCCCGCCATGAAATCATCGAGCGACGTCATCGGCCCATCGACCCAATGCTGATATTTCATTGCAGCCGGCGGATTGACCACGCCTGCAATATGCCCCGATCCCGCCAGCACGAACCGCTTTGGCCCCACCAGATGCTGGGTCAGTTTCCACACACTGGCGAGCGGCGCAATATGATCCTCGCGGCCCGCCTGAATATAAGCCGGGGTTTCGATTCTGGTCAGGTCGATCTCTTCACCCAGCGCATGCAACGCGCCCGGCACCACCAGCTTGTTGTCGCGATAGAGATCACACAAATAGCTTTTATGCCATTTTGCAGGCAGGTTCGTCGTGTCGCCATTCCAATGAAGCAGATCAAACGCCGGATACTCCTTGCCGAGCAGATAATTGCTGACCACTGTGTTCCAGATCAGATCCTTGCCACGCAAGAGGTTGAAGGTCAGCGCAAGGTAGCGTCCGTCGAGAAATCCGTTCGTCGAAAGCTGGTCGATCATGGCCAGATTGGCATCGTCGATAAAGTTCAGCAGTTCGCCCGCTTCGCTGAAATCAACCTGCGCAGTAAAGAATGTCGCCGACTTGACCTTCTTCGCCTTTCCCTTCGCGGCCAGCACGGCAAGTGTCGCTGCCAACGTCGTACCCGCCACGCAATAACCAATCGTATGAACCGATTTCACGTCGAGCAGTTTCCGGACGGTGTCGATCGCGTCGATCTGCGCCGCGATATAGTCATCCCAGATCACTTCGGCCATCGACGCATCGGCCGATTTCCAGCTGACCATGAACACGCTCAGCCGTTCATCGACGGCCCAGCGGATGAAGCTTTTTTCGGGCGACAGATCGAGGATATAAAAGCGATTGATCCAAGGCGGGAAAATGACCAGCGGCGTCTTGCCAACGGTTGGCGTGTTCGGCGCATAATGGATCAGCTGATAGAGCGGCGTTTCGTGGATGACCTTGCCCGGCGTTGTCGCGATATTGCGCCCCACCTCGAACGCATCCGACGCCGTATGCGTCAATTGGCCGCGCTGCATATCGGCCATGAGATGCCGAAAGCCTTCGGCAAGACTCGCCCCGTTCGTCTCGAGCGCTTTGTTGAGCGCGACCGGATTGGTCAGCGGCGAATTAGCAGGCGACATCGCTTCAACCAGTGTCCGCATGGCAAACGCCATCTGCGTTTTCTGGTGCGCCTCGACCGGCATGTTCTCGACCGCCGCCATCATGGTTTCGGCCATAATGCTGTAGCCTTGGCGCATCAGGTCAAACACGGGATGCTCCCATTCGGCCCCGGCAAAACGCTTGTCTTTGGGATCGACCTTATCGCGGTTCGCCTCGGCAATTGGCTTCAGGATAGCACCCCAGCCGTCGAGGATAGCGCGTATGCCCGCGATCGGGTCGGCGGTTATCGGCGCTGGGTTATCGGCCATTGCGTATCCTCTCAACGAATCAACCTTACGGGATTCCCGCTTTGACGGGAATGACGTATAGAGGGATTTCCTCAAGCCTTTACGAAGGATCGAAATGTCCGACGAATTCTACCGCATGAAGCGCCTGCCGCCCTATGTCATCGCCGAAGTGAATGCGATGCGCGCGGCGGCTCGTGCGGGTGGTGAGGACATTATCGATCTCGGCATGGGCAATCCCGATCTGCCGCCGCCGCAGCATGTGATTGACAAGCTGTGCGAAGTCGCAATGAAGCCCGACGCGCATGGCTATTCGGCATCGCGCGGCATTCCCGGTATCCGCAAGGCGCAGGCAGGTTATTATGCACGGCGCTTCGGCGTCGAGCTTAACCCCGAAACCGAAGTCGTCATGACGATGGGGTCGAAGGAAGGGCTGGCCAGCCTTGCGACGGCAATCACCGCGCCAGGCGACGTCGTACTCGCGCCAAACCCGAGCTATCCGATCCATACATTCGGTTTCATCATTGCAGGCGCGACGATCCGCAGCGTGCCCACCACGCCCGACGAAAATTACTGGCGCGCGCTCGACCGGGCGATGGTGTTCACCGTGCCGCGCCCCTCGATCCTGATCGTCAATTATCCGTCGAACCCGACGGCAGAGACGGTCGATCTCGCCTTTTACACGCGACTCGTCGCATGGGCGAAGGAAAATAAAGTCTGGGTGCTGTCCGATCTCGCTTATTCGGAGTTGTATTTCGACGGTAATCCGACGCCGTCGATCCTGCAGGTGCCGGGTGCCAAGGATATCGCGGTCGAGTTCACCTCGATGTCGAAGACTTTCTCGATGGCAGGCTGGCGCGTCGGCTTTGCGGTCGGCAACGCACATCTGATCGCGGCCTTGACCCGTGTGAAATCCTATCTCGATTATGGCGCCTTCACACCGATCCAGGCGGCGGCCTGCGCTGCACTCAATGGGCCACAGGATATTGTCCAGAGCAACCGCGAACTTTACCACAAGCGTCGCGATGTCCTGGTCGAAAGCTTCGGCCGTGCCGGATGGGACATACCCAGCCCACGCGCCAGCATGTTCTGCTGGGCGCCACTTCCGCCTGCGCTGGCGCATTTGGGCAGCCTCGAGTTCACCAAGCAACTACTCACGCATGCCGGTGTCGCGGTCGCCCCCGGCGTTGGCTATGGCGAAGACGGCGAAGGCTTCGTCCGCATCGCAATGGTCGAAAACGAACAGCGCATCCGACAGGCGGCGCGAAATGTGAAGAAATATCTGCAGAGCATGGGCGTGAATGTCGGGGCGAAGGCGGGATAAGCAATGCCACGCCCCGATTTCCGTTTTTCGACACGCATCCGTGTGCGCTGGTCCGAAGTCGACCCCCAATCGGTTGTCTTCAACGCGCGCTATCTCGACTATGCCGACATTGCCGTCACCGAATATTGGCGGGCGATCCGCGCGGCAGGCTATTGGAACGGAGACATGCTCGAATACCATGTCGCGAAGGCTGAAGTGCTCTTCAAAAAACCAATCAAGGGCGACGAGGAAATCGACCTTCTCGTCCGCACGTCGCGGTTTGGCACCACGAGCATGACAACGCTTGTTGAAATCCACGGTGCCGATGCCGATGACCTGCGGGCAGCAATTGAGCTTGTCGCGGTGCACATTGATCTGTCCGACCATCGCCCACGTCCGATCCCGGATAGCGTGCGAAGGGCCTTAATGACATTTGATGGTGCTTTATGAATGGCTTTATTGCGGTCACCGATATTGCGCGCACGATTCAGCTCGCGGTCGCGCCGGTGTTCCTGCTTGCGGGGATCGGCGCGTTCATGAATGTGATTGCCGGGCGGCTGAACCGCGTCGTGGACCGTGCGCGCGTGCTCGAACGGCTGCATCCCGATTCGAGCGGTGCCGAGCATGACCGCCATGTCTGGGAACTGCGCTTGCTCGACCGGCGTATCACGCTCGCGAGCAACGCAATTTTTCTGTGCGTCGCGAGCGCGATCACGGTGTGCCTTGTTGTCACGCTGCTGTTCATCGGTGAGCTTGCCAACCTCAATTATGCGAATAGCGTGTCGATTTTGTTCGTGCTGTCGATGGCATTGCTCGCGACCGGCTTGGCGCTGTTCCTCATCGAAACGCGCGTTGCCGTGCGCGGTATCCGCATCCGCGAGGAATTGCTCGAACGCCAGCGTCGGCGTTAACGCACAGGCACCGATGCCTGATAGGTCGGCCGTGGAAAGGCCCCGCGCATCTTTTCATAGGCATCACCGGCATTGAGCAACGTCGCTTCGCTCCACGCCGGGCCGATGAATGAAAGCCCCACCGGCAGGCCACGAACGAACCCCATCGGCACCGTCAGATGCGGAAAGCCCGCGATGGCAGGCAACTGGCTCGCGCTCGGCCCATCATACTGATCACCGTTGACCGGATCGCTCAGCCATGCCGGGCCGGTCGTGGGGGCCACCAGCATTGCGACCTTATTGTCCATCAACAGCCGCATCAGCGTGGCGCGCGCGCCATTGCCCGATTCCGCCAGCGCTTTCAGATAGGCGGGATCAGTCAGGCCTTTTGTAGCCTCGGCCTCGATGAAAGTCTCCTGCCCGAAATAGGGCATTTCGGTTGTGGCATTCGCCGTGTTGAACGCGATGACATCCGCGAGTGTACGCGTTTTCACCGTCTTGGGTGTGGTCGCGAGATAGGCGTTGAGATCGGCCTTCAACTCGGTCAGCAAGACAGCGAACTCGGCGCGTCCGAGGCCCGGCGGCGCACCGGTTTTCTGAATGTCGACAAGCACCGCGCCCGCCGCTTTGAGCGCGCCCAGAGCAGCCTCGAAAACGGCGCGCGTGCCCGGTTGATCCCCGATCTGGTCACGAAGCACGCCAATGCGCACACCTTTGATGCTGCCGGTCAGTGCTGCCGCATAATCGCGCTTGTGACTGTCGGCCAGAGTGGTCGCTTCATCGGCACGGTCGCTGCCCGCGATTACGCTCAGCACCATCGCGGCGTCGCGAACCGTGCGCGTCATCGGCCCCGGCGTATCCTGACTATGGCTGATCGGGATGACATGCGTCCGCGAGACGAGGCCAACTGTCGGCTTCAGCCCGACGATTCCGTTGATGGAGGCGGGGCAAACAATCGAGCCATCGGTTTCGGTCCCGATCGCCGCCCATGCCAAGCCCGCTGCAATCGCCGCGCCGCTACCACTTGAGGAGCCACAAGCGGTGCGATCAAGCGCATAGGGGTTACGAACAAGGCCGCCGACCGCGCTCCAGCCGCTCATCGACCGGTTCGAGCGGATGTTGGCCCATTCGGACAGGTTGGTCTTGCCGAGGATCAACACACCGGCTTTGCGCAGCCGCGCAACCAAGGGCGCATCGCGGCCTGTGACATTATCCTTGAGCGCCAGCGACCCCGCTGTCGTCGCCATGCGGTCGGCGGTTTCGATATTGTCCTTGATCAGGATTTCCTTGCCATGAATTGCGCTGCGGATCTTGCCGCTCGCGCGTTCGGCGTCGAGTGCCATTCGGATGCTGTCCGCATCGGGATTATACGCAATGATGGCATTCAGCGGCGGTGGCGTTTGAGCCATCGTGATCGACGACACCGACAACGCACAGCATATTGCGGCAAAACGCATGATTGGCTCCCCGAGTGGAAGCGACTTAATGCCCCGCTTGCTCACCCCGCTCAAGCCCCGATGCCGCGAGCTGCGCGTCAATCATTGCCATTAGCCGCTCGAGCCCTGCCTCGTCCTGCGCCTCTGCGCGCGCAACCAGAACATCCTGCGTGTTCGAGGCGCGGAGCAGCCACCAGCCGTCCGCCGTATTCACCCGCGCGCCGTCGGTGCGGTTGACGTCGGCCCCTTCGGATTCGAGCCGGTCAAGCACTTCGTCGATCACCGCGAACTTACGCTCTTCGGAAACCTGAAAACGCATTTCGGGGGTGTTGACCATCGGTGGCATCGCATCCTTGAGTGCCGTCAGCGAACCGCCCTGCGACGCAATCGCGCGGATCAACTGGATCGCGGCGAACTGCGCATCATCGAACCCGTAAAAGTCGTAATAATCCTTGGCAAAGAACACATGCCCCGACATTTCTCCGGCCAGCGGCGCACCCGTTTCCTTCATCTTGGTCTTGATCAGACTGTGCCCGGTTTTCCACATCAGTGGTTCGCCGCCGAGTTCGGTCACGCGGTCATAGAGCGCCTGCGACGCTTTCACATCGGCAATAATCGTGGCACCGGGCAGCGCTTTCAGCACCGGTTCGGCAAGGATGCTCAAAATCTGGTCGCCCCAGACAACGCGGCCCATGCCATCGACCGCACCGATCCGGTCGCCGTCACCGTCGAAAGCCAGTCCGAAATCGAGCTTGTTGTCCGCGACGAGCTTTTTCAGGTCGCTGAGATTTTTTTCTTCGGTGGGGTCGGGGTGATGATTGGGGAACGTGCCATCAATATCGGTAAAGATCGTATGATGCTCGCCGGGGAGCAGCTTGACGAGCTTCTCGATGACCTTGCCGGCTGCGCCATTACCCGCGTCCCAGCCGATGCGGAACGGTCCGGCGTCGAAATCTCGCACCAGTCGCGCGACATAATCATCGATGATGCTGTAATCGCTGACTGATCCCGCGCCGGTCTCCCAGTCAGCGGCTTCACCCAGCCGGTCGAGATCGCGGATGTCCGCACCATAAAACGGCGCATGGGCAAGCACCATCTTGAAGCCATTATACTCGCCGGGGTTGTGGCTGCCGGTTACCTGAACGCCGCCGTCGACCTCGAGCGTCGCTTCGGCATAATAGAGCATTGGCGTTGGCCCTAAACCGACGCGGACAACGTCTATCCCCGTTTCGCGTAAACCCCGGACCAGTTCGCCTTCAAGGCTAACCGAGCTAACGCGCCCGTCATAGCCAACCGCAACCCGTGTCCCGCCGCTGCGCCGCACCCGCGTCCCGAACCCGCGACCGATGGCATAGGCATCGGCTTCACCCAGCGTTTCGCCAACGATGCCGCGGATGTCATATTCGCGCAGCGAACTGGGGTGAAAGCGATGTGTCATGGGCTATCCTTATTTCAATTGCCGTTTGGGCTGAGCTTGTCGAAGCCTTGCATTTTCTTCTGCACCATTGGCTCAGGAAAAGGACAGCCCTTCGACAAGCTCAGGGCGAACGGCGTTGGGGTCGTTATTGTTCCTAAGGTTTCAACATCGTGTCACGCGCCAGATTGATCCGCGAGGCGAGCTCGGCATTGCCGCCTGCATCGGGGTGGACTTTCGCAATCAACCGGCGGTGCGCCTCGAGAATGGCGTCACTGTCTGCATCGGTCGCAACACCAAGCAGCTTTGCCGCTTCGCCCTTGCCCATGCTCGACGGCGACGAAAGTGCACGCTTGCCGACAAAATAGAGCCCGGCGAGCAACGCAATGAAAAACAATATCTTGATCATGAAAACTCCAGCTGCGGCAACGCTTCTTCACGGGCCGGAAGCGCCAAGGCGGAGATCATTTCGCGCAACTCCTGTCGCGCGGCAATGTGGCTCAGGCCAACCGACTCAATCGCGCCGACATCAAGCAAAGTGAGCCCCTTGGGGAAAAGTTCGCGGTAAATCACGCGCTCGCCAAGGCCCGGAATAACCCGAAACCCGACGCGCTTCGACAGCTCGGCCAATGCCGCGCCGACACGTCGCATATTATGCGCCTCGAGATGCTGGAGCCGGTTGCGCAGGACGACCCAATCGACCGTGCCACCATCGGTCTTCGCGCGGACTTTGCGCAAATCCCAGATGAGTTCGGCGTAAAAACTCGGCT
>JAYUQI010000221.1:0-2934 GCA_043756805.1 Sphingomonas sp. | reverse complement strand
CAAGCTGGGCGTTGCAATGCTTATCGCGGCCTTGCTCGCCATCCCGCTGTTTTCGATTTACCTGCTCAACTGGGACCGTCAGAACCAGTCCGAGACCGCAAGCACCTCGATTGTCGAGGGCTGGGGCGGGCCACAGACGATTGCCGGCCCGGTGCTGGTGATCCCTTATCAGGCGCAATCGACCGAAACCGTCGAGGAAAATGGCAGGCAAGTCTCCAAAACATCGACCGTCTGGCGCGAGCTGGTGCTTTCGCCCGAGACGTCAACGCTCGATACCAAGATCGCGCCCGAACGGCGCAAGCGGTCGATTTATGAAGCCGTCGTTTATGAAACCACATTAACAGGGCAAGCGAAGTTCGTCATGCCGTCGGATCTCGAACGGATCGGCGTGCCCGTGGCGTCGCTGGTATTTGCGCGCGCCGAAATCCGTTTTGGCTTGTCCGATGCGCGCGGGCTTTTTGGTGCGCCGCCGGCCGTGCGCATCGGTGGCAAAGCGCTGAAACTCGAGCCGGGGCATGGGCTTGGCGCGACCAACGGGTCGGGGTTTTTCGCGTGGATCGATGCAGGCGGGCTCCCCGCCGGGCCGCTGCTCGCCGATTTCGATTATCGGTTCCGTGGCAGTGAGTCCGTCACGCTGGCCCCGCGCGCGGGTGATACGACATGGAATGTCACATCGCCCTGGCCCTCCCCTAGCTTTCAGGGCGGTTTCCTGCCAACGACGCGCAGCGTTTCCGACGCCGGGTTCAAGGCGACGTATCGCGTGGGCAATCTGGCGCTTGGGCAGTCGCTGGTCAACGCCAGCGATAACGCCGTTCAGGCCGCATCGGGCCGCAAGGATGGCATGAGCAGCTACGCGGTCGAGACATCAGGCGGCACAACGGGCATTGCCAGCATCAATCTCATTCAACCCGTCGATGTCTATTCGCAGGTCAACCGCGCGACGAAATATGGGTTTCTGTTCATCGGCTTTACGTTCCTCGCGCTGCTGATGTTCGATGTCATTGGCGGTATCCGCGTGGCAGGCGTCGAATATCTGCTTGTCGGTGTCGGGCTGGTGCTGTTTTTCGCGCTGCTGCTCGCTTTTGCCGAAGTGATCGGGTTTACGCCTGCGTATATCGTGGCGTCGGCCGGGATTATCGGTCTCATCACGGCCTATTCGGCAGCGGTGCTGAAAAGCTGGAAGCGCGCAGGCTATATCGGCGGGTTGCTGACCGCGCTTTATGCAGTGCTCTACATCCTGCTCAGCCTCGAGGCGTATTCGCTGCTGATCGGGTCGCTGATGCTCTTTGCGGCGTTGGCGGGAGTCATGTATGTCACCCGCAAGCTCGATTGGGGCGCGCCGCGAGAGGCTGTCGCCTGAAATACGAACAATGCTCGTCATTCCCGCGGAGGCGGGAATCCAACGCCTAATGTCGAGCGTCGGGCGTTGGATTCCCGCCTTCGCGGGAATGACGAAAGAAATTTGCCCTTGAACTTAACCGCGAGCGTTGCAAATGGGGAACAACACCCACAGGACAACCGAGCGATGGCCGAACTTACTCTTCCCGCAAACAGCAAGATCAAGCGCACCGGCAAGATCAACAAGGCGGCGGCAAGCGCAACGCGGGTCAAGAACTTCAAAATCTATCGCTACGATCCCGACAGCGGCGAAAACCCGCGCTACGACAATTTCGAGGTCGACCTCGATAGCTGCGGGCCGATGGTGCTCGATGCGCTGATCAAGATGAAGGGCGAGCAGGATTCGTCGCTGACGTTTCGCCGGTCATGCCGCGAGGGGATTTGCGGCTCCTGCTCGATGAACATCGACGGAAAAAATGGTCTGGCCTGCACGACAGCGATCGAGGACATCAAGGGTGAAATCAGGATTACCCCCCTGCCCCATATGGACGTGATCAAGGATCTGGTCCCCGATTTCACGCATTTCTATGCGCAATATGCGAGCATCCAGCCGTGGCTTAAAACCGTCACGCCGACGCCGTCGGGCACCGAGCGACTGCAAAGTCCCGAAGACCGCGCAAAGCTCGACGGGCTTTAACGAGTGCATCCTTTGTGCGTGCTGCTCGACAAGCTGCCCCAGCTATTGGTGGAACAGCGACAAGTTTCTGGGGCCGGCGATCCTCTTGCAAGCCTATCGCTGGCTTGCCGACAGCCGCGACGAAATGACCGGCGAGCGCCTTGACGAGCTGGAAGACCCGTTCCGCCTCTATCGCTGCCACACGATCATGAACTGCGCCAATGCCTGCCCCAAGGGTCTGAACCCGGCGCGCGCGATTGCCGAAGTGAAGAAGCTGGTCGTCGAACGGGCCGTCTGAGAAAAATGCTCCCCTCCCGGCCTTCCGGGAGGGGTCGGGGGTGGGGTTCTTTGTTTGAGATGCGCATTGTCGGACGAGCGAAGAACCACCCCCAACCCCTCCACGAAGGCGTGGTGGGGAGTTGCTTCCGGCACGCGGCACGATGAGCGACGACGCCGCATTTTTCTTTGGTGAAGACCCCGATCATCCGGGCTGGCACAGCTGGCAGTTGCGCGACGACACGCGGTATAACGGCTTTCTCGGGCCACTGCTGGTTCGGCGCGAAGGCGATATTGCCCGCGTCCGAATGACGCCTTTGCATAAGCATTCGAATTTGGCGGATGCCGTTCATGGTGGCACGACGCTGGGCTTTATCGATGTCGCGCTGTTCGGGGCGTCGCGCGTTTTCGGCCTTATTGAAGCGGGGACGGCAGTGACGCTCGACTTGTCGGTGCAGTTTATCGGTGCGGGCAAGACTGGCGTGATCATGGAGGCCGAAGTCGAACTGCTCCGCGAAACGCGGCGTTTGCTGTTTCTGCGCGGGCTGGTGACGCAGGGCGATGACAAGGTTGCGGCGTTTTCGGGCACAATCCGAAAGGCGACTGGTCCGACAGAAAACCGTTCGGGCTGAGCTTGTCGAAGC
>JAYUQI010000220.1:0-2945 GCA_043756805.1 Sphingomonas sp. | reverse complement strand
CTTGGCTGATGCAATGGTTTCGCGCAGATCGGCCACAAGCGGCCCCGCTTGGCCATCAACATTTTCGGCCAGATTGCCGATTTGTTCGGCAGCCTTTCCGGCCTGAGCAATCGCAACGCGTGTGTCGGCAAGCGTCTTGGCAATGTCCGGCCCCTTGTCGGCCAGCGCATCGGTCAGGCGGTTGGTATTATCGAGAATGCCGGCAATCGACGCCTGGTTCTTGTCCGAAATCAGTTCGGTCAAGCGTTCGGTCAGCGTCGACAAACGCTCGAGCAGCTGCGGTGCGCTGTTCAACAGAGCGCCGAGACCACCACGCTTGGTCGGGATGACCGGACGTCCCGCCGGTCCTAGATCCTCGATCGCGGGCATCCCCTTCACCGCGCCGTCGAGGACCACGGTCGATGGCCCTGTAAAGCTGCCAAGGATTGTGGCAGTCGTCCCCTGAAGCACGGGCGTTTCCTTGCGCAGCGAAACACGGACACGCTTGAATTCGGGATTGTCGCGCCACAATTCGATTTCGACGATCTGTCCCGATGGCACACCCGAGAAGCTGACTGTCGATCCCTTCGCCAGCCCCTCGACCGACTGCTTGAAGAAGATGTCATATTCCTTGGCATCGCCGCCCGACAGGCCCGACAGCCAGACCAGAAATGCCGCCAGCGCCGCGAGCAGCGCCAGCACGACACCACCGACAAGAATATGGTTCGAGCGGGTTTCCATCAGGCCGTCTCTTTCTCGTGCGCATGAACGGCCGCCGTTGCAGCGCGGCCACGCGGTCCGTTGAAATATTCCTGGATCCACGGATGCCTGGTTTTGAGCAGTTCGTCGATCGTCCCCACGGCAATCACCTTTCTGTCCGCCAACACCGCCACCCGGTCGCAAATCGCATACAGCGTATCAAGATCATGCGTGATCAGGAATACGGTCAGCCCCAGCGTCTTCTTGAGGCCCAGTGTCAATTCGTCAAATGCCGCTGCGCCAATCGGGTCGAGGCCCGCCGTCGGTTCGTCGAGAAACAGCAATTCGGGATCAAGCGCGAGCGCGCGTGCCAGCCCCGCGCGCTTCTTCATGCCGCCCGACAGTTCGGACGGAAATTTCGGTCCCGCGCTCGGATCGAGGCCCGACATGACCACCTTGTAGGCCGCAATGCCATCAAGCAGGTTTTTGTCGAGTTCCGGATAATATTCGCGCAACGGGACCTGCACATTTTCGGCCACCGTCAGCGTCGAGAACAGCGCACCACCCTGAAACAGGATGCCCCAGCGCTTGCGGATGTCGACGGCCTCGTCCTCCTCGCGGTCGATCATCGATTCGCCAAAGACATGGACGTCGCCCGCGTCGGGCAATTGCAGGCCGATGATCGACCGCATCAGCACTGACTTGCCAGTGCCCGATCCCCCGACAACACCAAGGATTTCGCCGCGCCGCACGTCGAGGTCGAGCCCCTCGTGAATCACCGCATCGTCGAACTTGTTGACCAGCCCGCGCACCGAAATCGCAATTTCTGGATCGCTCCGATTGCCCTGAGCCTGTCGAAGAGTCATGACCAGCCGATTGCGGTAAAGAACACCGCGAAAAAGGCGTCGAGAACGATCACAAGGAAAATGGCCTGCACGACGGCTGAAGTCGTCCTGAGGCCAACTTGTTCCGCATTCGATTCGACCTGCATCCCCTGAAAACAGCCCGACAGGCCAATGATCGCGCCAAACACCGGTGCCTTGACCAGCCCGACATACATGTCAGTCATGGGCACAACTTCGCGGATGCGCTGAATGAATGTGACCGGCGGAATGCCAAGGCTGACCCAGCAAAATAGCCCGCCACCGACAATCGAAATGATCGTGGCATAAAAGCCGAGCAGCGGCATCATCAGCACGCTCGACAACATCCGCGGGATGACCAGCGCTTCAACCGGCGACACGCCGATTGTGCGCATCGCATCGATTTCCTCGGTCAGCTTCATCGTGCCGAGCTGCGCGGCAAAAGCCGACCCCGACCGCCCCGCAACCATGATTGCCGTCATCAACACGCCAAGCTCGCGCGTTGTGATCCGGCCGATCAGATTGATCGTATAAATTTCCGCGCCGAATTGGCGAAGCTGGACCGCGCCCTGTTGCGCGATGACAATCCCGATCAGAAAACTCATCAGGCCGACAATGCCGAGCGCCGAAACGCCAACGACTTCAAATTGCTGGATTACCGCATTGGGGCGGAACCGCGACGGATGACGAATGAGGTTGGCCATCCCGATCATCACCGCACCAAAGAAACCGAGCAGCCCTTTGAGATTATGCCCCGCGACGACAACCGCCGCCCCGATTTCGCCGAGCACACGAAACAGCGGCGTGATCCGGTCGGGCCGCATCCGGACCGTCTTGTCCGACTGCGCCACCTGATCGATGAGCGCAGCAACATCATCGTTCGCGCCGGTCAGCGTCGCATCCTTGTCGACTTTCAGCCGGTGGATGATCCACGCCCCGACAGTATCAATCCGACCGACATCCGACAGGTCAATCATGTCAACCCGTTCGACCAGCGCCAGCCGTTTGGGCATATCACCGAGATAAGGCAGTCGGAGATCGCCGGCAAACGTCAGCGTCTGACGGCCGTTGCGGTTTTCGTCCCTGAAATCTGCGCGTTCAGCCATCGTTGCCAGACATGCGGCAAGAAACCGGCGACGGCAAGACAATCAGGCGTTAGGCAAGCACGATGAATCGCCTCGCTATTTACGACATGGACCGCACGATCACGCGGTTGCCGACTTTTACATCGTTCCTGCTCCACGCTGCGCGGCGGCGGCATCCGTGGCGACTGCTGCTCGCGCCGTTCGTCGGCATAACCGTAGCGCTATACGGGCTGCGCCTGATCGACCGGGCGAGGCTGAAAGTGTGGAACCAGAGTTTGCTTGTCGGCCCCTCGATCCATCCCGAAGAACTTGGCCCCAT
>JAYUQI010000219.1:0-7914 GCA_043756805.1 Sphingomonas sp. | reverse complement strand
GCATGCGCGCTTGCGGCCAGGTGGCGACGCTGGCGAAGGGTTTCCATTTGCCGCCGCCGCCGCGCATGGGCTGGGCAATCGCAAAGCAGCGCACCGGGTTGTCATCCCTGAACGCGCCCCAGCCGTCGAAGGTGCCCAGCGATGTCCGCGCTGCCGTCGCGGGGCTGGCCAACAGTAACAACGCCAAACCCCAGCGTTTCATTTGCCGCCGCCCGTTTTCACCAAGGTTTCCGCCCCATTGCCGATCATCACCAGCGACCCTTGTGGCACGCGCGGGGCGATCGGTGCCCCAAAACGGGGGTCCACGGGCAACCCGAGCAGGATCCCGCGCAGGACGGCGCTCGACATGCCGTGCATGATCACCAGCCGGTCGCCGCGCTCCCGACGTGTGTCGTCAATCCACGCCTTCAGCCGCACAGCGATCTCATCATACCATTCGCCCCCCGGCGGCCGCACGCTGAACAGCGATGCCTCGTGATCAATGATCTCGCCTTGTTCGGCGATAATCTCGGCATAAGTCCGCCCACCCCACGCACCAACGTCGATTTCCATCAGCCGCGCGTCATGCGTCGCTTCATGCCAGTCCTCGCCGATATGCTCGGCAACAATCGCCAGTGTCTGCAATGCACGGCCCGACGGCGACGAATAGAGCCTGAGCGCCTGCTTGGTGCCGAGGTAGGTGGCAAGCGCGGCGCCCATGGCATCGGCCTGGGCAAAACCCATGCGGGTCAGCGGCGTGTCCAGCGTCGCGCCTTGCATCCGCTCGGCAGCGTTGAAGACGGTTTCGCCGTGGCGTGCGATGAAAATGCGGCCCTGAAGTGTCATGCGCGCGCCATGCCGTGATTTGTGACCTTTTTGCAACGGCGCGATCGCGTTGTTTTATGTTCATGAAACAAATGATCGTGCTGGGTGCTTTTGCGTCCTCTCCAATCCGGAGAGCATCAGGAGTTAATCATGCGTATCCTCATTACCGCTGCACTTTTGGCTTCGGCGGCTGTTACCCCCGTGCTTGCCCAGGAAAATGCCCCTTTCACCGGCGCTCACGTCGAAGCGCTCGCCGGCTATGACGCGATTGGCGTTGGTGACGCTGACCTAGACGACAGTGCGGATGGATTCCTGTACGGCATCAACGCCGGTTATGATTTCCAGCTCGGCGGCGTAATTGCCGGGATCGAAGGCGAAATCACTGATTCGACGACCAAGCGTCGCGGCAATGAACTGCTCGTTGTCGGCGACAGTGCTCGTCTCGACACTGATCGCGATCTATATGTCGGTGCCCGCCTTGGTTTCGCTGCGGGTCCATCGACGATGATCTACGCCAAGGGCGGCTACACCAACGCCAAGCTCAAAGCCGAGTATAATGACGGCACCGGGCTGCTGGCGACCGAAGGCGTTACGCTCGACGGCTACCGCTTGGGCGCAGGGATTGAACAGAAGTTCAACATTTTCGGCCCAAGCGGCTTCGTGAAAGCCGAATATCGCTATTCGAACTACAAGAATCTCGATTTCGGCGCTGCGGATATCGAAACCGATCTCGACCGGCACCAGTTGCTCGTTGGGCTGGGTGTCCGCTTCTAAGCATCGCACGTCGATATTGTTGACGACCAAGAGGGTCGGGGCGCTTGCCCCGGCCCTTTTTTCGCGCCATGACCAATCGGACTCACAATGCACCGACGACCGGGGGTTTTACCGCACCATGAAGGCGACAATCGAACGCGCAACACTCCTCAAGAGCCTCGGCCATGTCCAGTCGGTCGTCGAGCGGCGCAACACGATCCCCATCCTGTCGAACGTCCTCATTGAGGCGCTGGAGGGCGGCGGCATCCGGTTGATGGCGACCGATCTTGATCTGCAAATCCTCGAAACCGTCGACGCGCAGGTCGAACAGGCGGGCGCGACGACGATTTCGGCGCACACTTTGTTCGATATTGCCCGCAAGCTCCCCGAAGGCGCGCAGGTTTCGCTCGCGGCGGCCGAAGGCAAGATGGCGGTCAACGCCGGTCGCGCGCGGTTCAATCTTTCGACGCTGCCGCGCGATGATTTCCCGGTCATTGCCGAAGGCGAATTGCCGACCAAATTCGAACTGCCCGCCGCCACGCTGCGCCAGATCATCGACAAGACGCGCTTTGCAATTTCGACCGAGGAAACGCGCTATTATCTCAACGGCATTTTCCTGCATGTCGCCGATGATGCGCTGAAGGCAGCGGCGACCGACGGCCATCGTCTCGCACGTGTTACCGTGGCCAAGCCCGACGGCGCAGACGGGATGCCCGACATCATCGTGCCGCGCAAATGCGTCGCCGAGCTGCGGAAATTGCTTGATGAAGTTGATGGCTCCGTCGAAGTGTCACTATCAGCAACCAAGATCCGTTTCGTGCTTGGCCATGCTGTTCTGACGTCGAAGCTCATCGATGGCACTTTCCCCGATTATACGCGCGTCATCCCGACCGGCAACGACAAGATCCTGCGCATTGACCCCAAGAGCTTCATGCAAGGCGTCGACCGCGTGGCCACGATCGCGTCGGAAAAGACCCGCGCGGTCAAGATGGCGCTCGACAAGGACAAGATCACGCTCTCGGTCACCAGCCCCGAAAACGGCACGGCGTCCGAAGAAGTGCCCGGCGAATATAGCGCAGGTGGTTTCGAGATTGGGTTCAACGCGCGTTACCTGATGGACATCCTCGCGCAGGTCGAAGGCGATATGATTGAAGTGCACCTCGCCGATGCCGCCGCGCCGACGCTGCTGCGCGAGAATGACAAATCGGCGGCGCTCTATGTCCTGATGCCCATGCGGGTGTAAGGTTGACAGGGTAGGAATGTTCCTTACCTTGCAATAATGATCCACAGTCGCATCACTGCCAAGTCGCAGACGACCGTGCCGCAAGCAGTGCGGCGCGCGCTTGGCATTGGCCCAGGTGACGAAATTGGCTGGGAGATAGAAAGCGGGCGCGTCGTTTTGATCCGCCTACCCGACGATGCCGACGACGGTTTTCTCAATAACTTCTCTACCTTTACGGAATGGGCAAGCGAAGCAGACTGCAAGGCGTTCGATAATCTTTAAGGCAGGCGATATTGTCTGGGTGCCTTACCCTTTTGTCGAGAAACCAAAAATGCGCGACCGTCCCGCTGTGGTGATTAGCGCGGGACTCATTCGAGGAAACGAGCCCTTATTATGGGTCTTAATGATTACGAGTGCCGCAAATCGTGGCTGGTCTGGCGACGTTTCCCTTGAAAAGCGATATGCAGAGTGTGGCTTGGACGTTCCCTGCGTCATCCGAACGACCAAAATATCAACGGTCGAAGCGGCCCGCGCTCGAATAGTAGGCAGCTTACCGCAGAACGTGCTTTGCGAGGTGCAGCTGATTGTTGCCCGGCATCTTAAGGACTAACTCACTTCATCGGCACCACGCGCCCCGCTGCCATCACGTAACGCACTTTCATGATTGCGCCGGCATCAGAGAGCGGGTCGCCGTCAACAGCGATGAGGTCAGCCGACTTGCCGACGTCGAGTGTGCCCGTTTCAGCGGCGATGCCCAGCAAATCCGCGGCGTCGCGCGTTGCGCTGATCATGACTTCGCGTGGCGTCATGCCGCCAAGTTTGACCATCAGCGCAGCTTCCTCGCCATTGCGGCCATGTTCGAAAACGCCCGAATCAGTGCCGTACGCGATCTTCACACCCATTTTGTGCGCCGCAGCGAGCGCCTTGCCCCAGACCGCCAGTGCGGTTCGTGCTTTCCCCTCGACGACGGGCGTGTAGATATTCTTGCCGATCCGGTCATTGAGGCCGGTGCTCGCCATCAGCGTCGGCACCAGCCATGTGCCTTTCGCTTTCATCGCTCTCAGCGCGGCATCATCGGCAAAGGTGCCATGATCGATTGAATCAACGCCCGCCGCCGCGGCTTCTTCGATCCCGCGCGCGCCGTGGGCATGCGCCGCCACTTTCAGGCCAAGCCGCGCCGCTGTCGTCGTGATCGCCGTAATTTCGGTAGGGATGAAATGCCCCTCAAGCCCGCGCCCCTGCTGGCTGAGCACGCCGCCAGTTGCGGTAATCTTGAGGACATTTGCCCCGAGCTTTGACCATTCACGGACGCGCGCGGCACATTGATCGGGTCCGGTGCAGGTGTTTTGGCTGTCGAGCGCGGCATTCACTTCGGGGCGATAGCCCGACACATCGCCATGTCCGCCGATGATCGAGATCGCTGGCCCTGACGCAAGAACACGCGGGCCGGGCACCTGCCCCGCTGCGATGCCGTCACGCAATGCAAAGCTCGACAGCCCCGGCGCGCCGAGATCGCGCACGGTCGTAAAGCCGGCGCGCGCCGTCAGCAGCGCGTTCTTGACGCCCGTGACCGCTGCGCTTTCGTTGCTGTCGACGGCTTCGCGCCAGAAAGGCGTGCCGGGATCGCCGGTGAGATGGACATGCGCATCGATCAGCCCCGGCATCACCGTTTTGCTGGTCATATCGACAATGGTTGCGCCCGTCGGCGCGGTTGCACCGGCTTCGATGCGCGCGATTCGGCCATTTTCGACGATGACTGTCGAAGGGCCGCGCGCAGGCTGGCTGGCATCGACGATCAGGCGACCGGCCTGAATCGCAAATGTCTCTGCCTGAGCAGTCGTGGATGCCAAAAGCGCCGCAACAACGATCAATTTTTTCATGATGATGATCTCCCCAGTTTCTGACAGCTTAGGCCGCAAACCGCGCGCTTCAAGTCACCATTTTCACCAGCGTTTCGAGCCGATCGGCCTCGGCGGCGGACTTGTCTGTCCGGATCCGGTGGATGCGCGGGAAGCGCATCGCAACGCCCGATTTGTGGCGTTTGGACAAATGCACCGAATCGAAAGCGATTTCGAGGACCATCGTTTTTTCGACTTCGCGGACTGGCCCGAATTTCGCCACACTGTTTTGGCGGACGAATTTGTCGAGCATCTTGAGTTCCTCGTCGGTCATCCCCGAATACGCTTTGCCGACGGGGAGCAGCTCGCCCGCTTCATTCCAGCAACCGAAGGTATAGTCCGAATAAAAGGAAGATCGTTTGCCCGATCCGCGCTGCGCATACATCATCACGCAGTCAGCGGTCAGCGCGTCGCGTTTCCATTTATACCAGAGGCCGACGCGGCGGCCGGTGACATACGCGCTATCCCGGCGTTTGAGCATCACGCCTTCGATGGCGGCATCGCGAGCGCCTGTACGGATTTCGGTCAACGCATTGAAATCAGTGGCATCGATGATCGCCGAAAGGTCAAACCGAGTGACGTCAAGACGTGGCATTATGGCCTCCAGACGCTGACGCCGTTCGGTCCACGGCAGGGCACGCAAGTCTTCGGTCCCGTCGAACAATATGTCATAGAGCCGCACGAACGCTGGATAATCCGCCAGCATCCTGGCCGAGACGACCTTGCGCCCCAGCCGCTGTTGCAAGGCGTTGAAACTCGCAGCTTCGCCCCCCTGGAATTCGCCTTTCACCAGCAACTCGCCGTCGAACACGCCGGGCACGGTCACAGCGGCGGCAACATCGGGAAAGCTGCCGGTTACATCGTCACCCGTGCGGCTAAACAGTTTTGTCTGGCCAGCGACATGGACAATCTGCACGCGGATGCCGTCCCATTTCCATTCGGCAGCATAGTCGGCCAGATCGACCACCACGTCGTCGAGCGGATGCGCGAGCATGAACGAGCGGAATACCGGCGTATCAGCAGCCGTCGGCTGTTCGGCGCGGCCCGCCGTCCAGTCGAACAGCGCAGTGTAGGGCGGCGCGATACCATGCCAGACTTCCTCCACCGCCTCGACGTCGAGGTCAAAGGCATTGGCGAGTGCCGTCTTGGCAAGGCGCGACGACACGCCTGCCCGCAGCGCCCCCATCGCCATTTTGAGGAGCGCAAAGCGTTCGCCGGGGGCAAGCCGGTCGAGATAATCGGCAAGCACGAGCGGCGCATCGGCGCGCGAAAGCGTGGCGAGCCTGTCAACAATCGCACCGAGCGACAAATCAACTGCGCCCGATACCGGCCGCTCTGGCCACAACAGCGAAATCGTCTCTGCACTGTCGCCAACATAGTCGCGGCTCATCCGGTAGAGCACCGGATCGACGCGATCCTCGATCAGGGCGCGCACCAAAGCCGGTTTGATCGCGGGCAAATCCAGCCCCCCGGTCAACGCCGCCAGCGCCCAGCCCCGGTCGGGGTCAGGCGTGACTTTCAGATAATCCCCGATCAGCCGCAACTTTGAATTGCGGCTGCGCGTGTAGATCAGACGGTCAAGAAGATCGGCAAAAGCGCGCATTGTGGGCTGTTAGAAGATAATGCCGCAGACTTATACTACCCCCGTCATTCCCGCGAATGCGGGAATCCAATGCCTCATCTCGAGGTTCAGGCGTTGGACCCCCGCCTCCGCGGGGGTGACGAAAGAATGCAATCAGCCATTCTGCGCGGCCTCGAACAGGAACCATGCGCGCTGTTCGGCGGCATCGGTCCACTCGTCGATCACAGCCGACGTCGCATTGTCCTTGGCATCGTCCGCCAGACCCTTGGCCGCACGCAGCTTTTCGATCATCTTCAGATTATCATCGCGCAGTTCGCCAAGCATCGCGGCCGCCGACACGAAATCGGCATTGTTATCGGTCAGCGACTGATGGCGCGAGACATCGCCAATCGAGCGCAGCGTCACATTGCCGGTCTTGCGGACGCGCTCGGCAATCAGGTCGGTCGTCGCGAAAATCTGTGCCGCCTGATCGTCGAACAGCAGATGATAATCGCGGAAATGCGGACCAGAGACATGCCAGTGGAAATTCTTGGTCTTGAAATACAGCGCAAAACTGTCTGCCAAAATGCCGTTTAGCGCATCGGCGACAGTCGCAGCCTGATTGGTTTTCAGGTCCGTGGGCGTCTTGAGCTTTGTCTTGGGTGTTTTGGCCATCGGGTGATCCCTTGTTAAACGATTCCGGACGGAAACCTGCAAATGCGCGATAAGGTCCGTATGATGATCAATATCTGGGCATTCAGGCAATAAGTCGCAATGCCCAGAGCGCGGCATAAATCCCGATCACTGTGATCGTTGCGCCGCTCAAGCGACGGACCAGAAGCGTGGTTCGCGGCGAGAGCGGCACGGCCCCCAACGCCACCGCACCGGCGATCCCCGCCAGAGCGCCTGCCGCCGCCCCGACGGGCGCGCCTTTCCAGATCGAAAAGGCAAAAGCGAGGAACGGCGCGCTCGACCGCCAGACGAACAGGAGCGTGCCCGCAACCGTCGCAGGCGGAACGGACGAGGGCGCTTTGCCGAACTGGCCAAATCCCGTGAGGATCAATGCAATGCCCAGCATCAGGGCGCGGGCATGGGCATTCATTGTCGGGGCGAGACTGATCCCGCCGAACGCGGCAATGCCGACCGCGAGGCCGAGCAGCGTTGCGGCCAGCGACAAATTCGGGAGCCGCGCAAACAGTGTCGCCCGGCCACCATATTCGGCCAGCAGCACGGCAATCAGGGCGGGAATAAACGCGTTCAACAGCGTTTAGCCGTAACGCCGCATCTCCGTCGTGTCGAAATCGTCATGGGCATTCTCATTATTTGCAGCATTGCCCATCGCATCACGGCGCAAGCGTGCGCCAAAATGCCTAAACACGGCGTTAACGGATAGGTCATGCTTGACTTTGCACGGGCAAAACGCCACTGGCCGCGCTCCAGATTTTCAACAGATTCGAAAGTACAAGGTCATGGCAAAGCCGACCACAGTCAAAATCAAGCTCGTCAGCACTGCTGACACCGGCTTTTATTACACCACCAAAAAGAATCCGCGCAGCCCGAACACCACCGAAAAGATGGTGATGCGCAAATATGATCCCGTCGTGCGCAAGCATGTCGAGTTCAAGGAAGCCAAGATTAAGTAGCTTCGACGCGGGGGGCAACGAGCCCCTCCACCG
>JAYUQI010000218.1:0-2950 GCA_043756805.1 Sphingomonas sp. | reverse complement strand
TCTCCCGCAAGGGGAGAGGGGTGCACGGCACCAATATTCAATCAGCCACCCTCACATCCGTATGACCGAAATCCTTGCCTTTGAAGAGCAAGGGCTCGCCCGTCTCTGCTGACAGGGCATAGCTGAAGCAGTCGCCGAAATTGAGTCTGGCGGGGTGATCGCGCCCCTTGCCGAAGCGGGCATAGGCAGCACGCGCGAGACGAGCTTGTTTTGCAGTTACGGGCATGATTTCGATGAGCAACCGATCAAGAAATCTGTCAAGATTTGCGCTGGCATTGTCATCACCCGACCCGTCGATCACAATGCCCGCTTCAAGATATGACGCTGCGGAAAGCTTCAAATGTGGCTTGGCATCGTGCAGCTGGCGGGTCCAACTTTCATAGTCATCTTCTTTTTTCAAACAGGCAACAAGCACCGAAGAGTCGACGATCACTTCGGCAACCCAATTTCATCATAGAGCAGCGCATCGATATCCGCCGATCCGATATCGGGTGCGAGCCGCCAATGCGTGTCGTCGATAATGTCGAACAAGGCGCGCAGGTTTGCGTCGCGATCCGCAAAACGAACGCGCTTTGCGTCACGAAGAGCACGTGTGACAACAGCAGTGACGGATACGCCGTCCAAGCCTGCCAGTTCGCGCGCCAACTCAACAGCTTCCGCGCTCTTGATATTCATCTGAATACCCATTCTACCCTCCAGCCACAGTGATATACCATGGGCCAGCGGGTCACGCAAACGGTCAGGCGATAGCGGCCCGCCGACGCTGAACACGCATCGCTCCGCCAACGATGCCGAACCCGGCGATCATCATGCCCCATGTCGCCGTTTCGGGCACTGCTGCGAGCTGACCACGGATTTCGCCGCCTGGGAAAGCGCGAGTGTGGACGTTATAATAGGCTTTACCGCCGATCAGCCCAGCAAGAAACGCGGCCTGCGCCGAAGCGGCCGTGCCGCCATTCGCTGTGCGGAATCCGCCGGTGTAAGTCGAGGCAAGCGTAAGATTGTAGGTGCGCGTCAACGATCCGGTCGCGAGCGACGGTGGGCCAAAGTCAATCGCAACGCCCGCGTTTGCCCCTTGGGCTGCGCAGCAATGGATGTGGGCTCCGATTGCCGGACCGGTCAGTCCGGCCCAGTTCAGGAATATGTTGACGGTGTTCTGGTCCGCTGAAAGCACGAGTGACCCGGTGCCCGTTGCCGTGCTCGCGTTTGGCACGGTTTCTTTCGCACCAGACAATGTCGTATAAAATGTTGCGGCTTGGGCCGGCATTGCAACGGCGGCAATTGCAGCGGCGATTGGCAAAATGAATTTCATGGCGACACCCTTGTTTGAAGGTCTGTCGTTCCCATTGGGACAGCCAGACGACTCACCGACATAGATAAGTATCTATTTACTATCGCGCGGCGGTCAGACCTTCAAGCCGCCGTCACGCTCTTTGAGTGCCAAAACGACACGTTTGACGTCCTGGCTTTGCCCGCGCGGCATGATGAGAACGCTGTCACCGCTGGCCACCACGATCAGGTCGGAAACGCCGACCGCGGCAATGCGGATGCCGTCGCTGCTGAGCAGGCAATTTGCCGTATCGAGCGCGATGACGTCGCCTGAATGCGCGTCGCCATTAGCATCGGCGTTGAGCGTGTGAAGCGCATCCCATGACCCGATGTCGGACCAGCCCATGCTGACGGGGATGACGGCCACGCGCTCGGCTTTCTCCATGACGGCATAATCGATCGAATCCGAGGGGCTGGCGGAAAAAGCGTCGGCATCGGGCAGGATGCGCTGACCCGTGCGGGTTGCGCTTTCCATGCTGGTGCGCGCGGCATCGAGCATCGCTGGCGCGAATTCGGCAAGCGCGCGCAGATAGGCATCGGCACGGAACAGGAAAATGCCGCCGTTCCAGACATAGCCGCCCTGCACGAGCATGGCTTCTGCGGTCGCGGCGTCAGGCTTTTCGACGAAACGGTCGACGCGGTAGGCGCCGGGCGCCGCTTCCTCGCCGGTGCGGATATAGCCATAGCCGGTTTCGGGGGCATCGGGCGTGATCCCGAACGTGGCAAGCCAGCCGCGCTCGACCAGCGGCAGCGCGGCATCAATTGCGGCCATGAAGGCGGGGACATCGGTAATGACATGGTCGCTGGGCATGACGAGCAACGGATCGGCGGGGTTCGCAACAAGCGCGGCGAGCGCAATTGCGGGCGCTGTATTGCGCGCGAGCGGCTCGAGGATCAGCGTGGCGGGCGTGCTGCCCAATTGCCCTTCGATCAGGTCGGCATGGCGGGCATTGGCGACGATCAGCGGCTCGGCAAAGCGCGCGCCTTCCCCGGCGCGGTCAAGCGTGAGCTGGAACATCGTGCGTTCGCCGGTGAGCGCGAGAAACTGTTTGGGCTGATCCTCGCGCGACATCGGCCACAGGCGGGTGCCCGATCCGCCCGAGAGAATGACGGGGATAATGCGTGTTTTTTCGTCCATGATTGAGGCGCATAACAATAATGAACGCGATTTTCAGGAAATTTTTGTCAATTTGTCCGACAGAGGGTTTGGGTGTCGGGTTTTTTGACGCTTTCGAGTCGGGGCGACGAAGAGCGAAACCATGTTCAGAGTCTTCAAACATTATGTGCCCTATGCGGTGCTGCTGCTCGCGCTGTTCGATTTCATGCTGCTCATCGGCGCGGCTGAACTTGCCTGGGTCATTCGCGCACGACAGATTGATATGTTTGTCGATCCGGCAATCACGCGCCTTGTGCCGCTGGTCAGTTTTGCCCTGTCGCTGCAATTCGCGATGATTGCGGTTGGCGTTTACGGGGTCGATTCGCTGCAGTCGCTGCGCTTTGCGTCGGCACGGTTGCTGGTTGCGATCTGCCTTGGCGTGATTTTCCTGTCGGTGGTCTATTTCGCGATTCCGGGGGCGACGCTGTGGCGCTCGAACTCGCTGTACGCGATGGGCATTGCGTA
>JAYUQI010000217.1:0-2951 GCA_043756805.1 Sphingomonas sp. | reverse complement strand
GCGGGCGCACTTGCCAACGGATTCGGTAGCCGGGCCACGCGATTTGTTAACAACTGTGTTCATTGCGCAACAGGCCGCGTGCTGTTGCCAGCCTTCATCAGCGCCCGTAAAGCGCAAGTCGCATGATCCTCTCCCCCTATGAACGCATGATCGCACGGCGCTACCTGCTCCCCGGCAAGGGTGAGGGGTTCATCTTCCTCGTCGCGTCGATCAGCCTTGTCGCGGTCATGCTCGGCGTTGCCGCGCTGATTATCGTGATGAGCGTGATGAATGGCTTTCGCGCCGAGCTCTTCGACAAGATCGTCGGCCTGAATGGCCATGCCGTGATCCAGGGCTATGGCGGACGGCTGGCGGACTGGCGCGAGATCATGGCGGCCGCGCAAAAGACACCGGGTGTGACATCGGCGACACCGCTGATCGAACAACCTTTGATGGCCAGCCACGACGGGCGCGTCGAAGGCGTGATCACGCGCGGTATGCGCGTCGAAGATATACGCACCAATGCAACGCTCAAATCCAAGGTGTTACGGGGTAATCTGAACGAACTGACGCCCGGCAGCGGCAACGTCGCGCTCGGCTCACGCTTGGCCGAGGCAATCGGTGCGCAGGTCGGTGGACAGATTTCGTTGATCAATCCTGCCGGCCAGGCAACGCCGATGGGGACAGTGCCGCGCATTGTCAGCTATCGTGTTGCAGCAATCGTCGAGATCGGCGTTTATGACTACGACAAAGCCTTCGTCGTCATGCCCATCGAGGACGCGCAGACACTTCTTTTGCTCGGCGATGCGGTTGGGATGGTCGAAGTCGAGACCATAGACCCTGACAAAGTGGCACAAATTTTGTGGCCTCTGCTCCCCGTGATTGGCGATAAAGCCGTTGTCACTGACTGGCGGCAGATGAACGCGTCGCTGTTCGAAGCGCTTGCCGTCGAGCGTGTTGCGATGTTTGTCGTGCTATCGATCATCATTCTGGTTGCCGTTTTCAATATATTGTCATCACTGATCATGCTCGTGCGCGCCAAGACGCGCGACATCGCGATCCTCCGCACGATGGGCGCAGCACGTGGGGCGATGATCCGGATTTTCGTTGTTGTCGGCGTGACGATCGGTGCGTTGGGCACAGTCGCGGGCTTGATCCTCGGGTTTGTGTTCCTGTTTTTCCGGCAGTCCGTGGTGAACTTCGTTCAACTTGTGACGGGCCAGAACTTGTGGGATCCGTCGATCCGGTTCCTCACCGAACTGCCATCAAAGACCGATCCGTTCGAAGTGCTCGGTATCACGGTCATGGCGCTGCTGTTCAGCTTCCTTGCGACACTTTATCCCGCGTTCAAGGCAGCGAGCACGGATCCGGTGCAAGTACTGCGTTATGAATGACGTGCTGGCGGTTGCGGGGCTGAAGCGCGCGTTCACCCAAGGCGAGGCCGTAATCCATGTTCTGCGCGGTGTCGATCTGACGATTGCACCGGGCGAGATTGTCGCTTTGCTTGGGCCGTCGGGCTCGGGGAAATCGACTTTGCTGCAAGCTGTTGGGCTCCTTGAAGGTGGGTTTGAGGGATCAATCCGCATTGCTGGCGAAGAAGCGTCGAAGCTCGACAGCGATGGCCGCACGCGCGTTCGCCGCGATGCGCTTGGCTTTGTTTATCAGTTTCACCATCTGCTGCCCGATTTTAGTGCCAGCGAAAATGTTGTCTTGCCGCAACTGATCCATGGCGCCGAGCATCGGACAGCGGAAGCGCGGGCGTCGAGCTTGCTTGGTTCCCTTGGATTGTCGGCAAGACTGACGCACAAACCATCGCAACTCTCTGGCGGCGAGCAGCAACGGGTGGCTGTTGCGCGGGCACTGGCTAACAAACCGGCTCTGGTTTTAGCGGACGAACCGACCGGGAACCTCGATGAGGCCACTGCCGACATCGTCTTTGCCGAGTTTTTGAAACTGGTGCGCGGCGAGGGGTCTTCGGCGCTGGTCGCAACGCATAACGAACGCATAGCGGCAAAAATGGACCGCGTTCTGCGTCTTCATGACGGGGTGTTAACTTAGCGCGTTTGCTGCGTGCTCTTTGCGAGCACTTTATCAATGCGGGCCTTGGCGGCGTTGAACTGCGCGCTGTTTATTGTTTTGAACCCGGTGACAAATTGTTGCTCGGTCAAGCCCTCTGACAGCGCGAGTGCCCGAATCGGCAGGAGATATTCTGTATCGGCGGATTGGAGCCGTTTGGCCGTTGCAACGGCTGTGGCTGGGTCTGTCGCGCGACGGGCAAGAGCCAGTCCCGCGCGATCGGCGGCGAGATCAACGAACGAGAAGCCGGTTCCACCCGGGCGACTATCGGACAATTCTTTCCATTCACCCATTGCTCGCCCGACATCAGCGCCAAGCGACACGGCAAGCGCTGCTGACAATGCCCAGTGATTTGACAGATCGGTGCGGCCTGCCAGGCGTGGGGCATCATTCGAACCGCGACACGCGCGAATGCGCTGGGTTGCGTCCCCCGCCAACCGTCCCGAGTCAGGCGAAACAGCATACATTGCGAGCGCCACGAGCGCAGATCGGTTCTGCTCGATCATCGGCAGCGCGGACCCCGTTTGCGCAAAGGCCCGGCGAACAACGACGACCATATCCGTCGTTGGGGACTTTGTATTGCGCTTGATCAACTGACAGTAGATTGCGGCTGCCTGTGCGGCATCGACTGGCTGACTGCGAAAGTTTGACAGGTCGTTTGCGAATGCGCCGCCCAGCGGCATATGTATATTGATCGACACGACGTTGTTTTGAACGTCAATCGACCGAACCAGATCATTGACCGGCGGCACATCGACACCGCGGCTCCGGATCGTATGTCGGCCCAGTTGTACGATCCACCGGCTCAGGATGCGACCGAGCGGCAAATCACCGATCTTCAAGGCAACATCCGGAAATCCCCGTACGCTCGAACCAACGCGCGCTTCGCCATTGAC
>JAYUQI010000216.1:0-2952 GCA_043756805.1 Sphingomonas sp. | reverse complement strand
TTTGCAGGATTGACGACGGCCGCTGTCATGAACCGGCACCGGACCGACTGGCACCGGCGGCTGCATTATTGCGGCATGGCGCTGCTGCTCGGTCCGGCGTTCGGGCGCTTGCTGCCGATGCCCTTCCTGATCCCCTTTGCGTGGGAAGCAACCGTCATCGCCGTTCTGATTTTTCCCGCCATCGGAGTCGTTGCCGACTGGCGGCGCACCGGCACGGTCCACCGGGCATGGGCTTGGGGCATCGGCACCATAATGGGCTCGGCGATACTCACCTATGCCATCACTTTCGGCCCGCTTGGCCCCCCGATCTACCGCGCGGTGACGGCGGGCACACCGGGTGCATTGGTCGCCCCGCTTGAATTTCCGCCGAAACCCGCCGGTCCCTTGCGAACCGGGCGTCCGGCGTCCATTTGAGCCTCTGGCGAACAAAGGCGACGGACGACATGAACATGCACAGCGGCACGCTCAAAGGGCTCGACTTGCGCGAAGAGATCAACAAGCTGCGCAAGGAGCGCAACGCCGTCATCCTCGCGCATTATTATCAAAAGCCCGAGATCCAAGATATTGCCGATTTCGTCGGGGACAGCCTCGACCTCTCGCGCAAGGCCGCCGCGACCAATGCCGACGTCATCGCCTTTTGCGGCGTCAAGTTCATGGCCGATACCGCGAAAATCCTCTCGCCCGACAAGATCGTGGTGCTGCCCGATATGGATGCCGGGTGTAGCCTCGAAGACTCATGCCCGCCCGACAAATTCGCCGCGTTCCGCCGCGCGCATCCCGATCATATCGCGCTGACCTACATTAATTGCTCGACCGAAGTGAAAGCGCTCAGCGACATCATCGTCACCTCGTCCTCGGCGGACAAGATCCTGTCGCAAATCCCGATGGACCAGAAAATCATCTTCGGTCCCGACAAGCATCTCGGTGCCTATCTCGCGCGCAAGACCGGGCGTGACATGCTGCTGTGGCCGGGCGTGTGCATCGTGCACGAGGCATTCAGCGAAACCGAACTGATCAAACTCAAAGCCAAGCACCCCGGTGCCCCTGTTGCCGCGCACCCCGAATGCCCCGCGCATATCCTCGACCACGCCGATTATGTCGGCAGCACCAGCGGCATCCTCGCGTTCGCCAAGGACTTCCCCGGCGACACGCTGATCGTCGCCACCGAGCCGCATATCATGCACCAGATGGAAAAGGCGCTGCCCGACAAGATATTCATCGGTGCGCCGGGTGCGGATGGCAACTGCAACTGCAACATCTGCCCCTATATGGCGCTGAATACGATGGAAAAACTCTACGTCGCCCTCCGCGATCTCCAGCCACGGATCGAGATCGAAGAGGGGCTGCGACTACGCGCGAAGAAGAGTCTCGACCGGATGTTGGAGATGGCGGGGAATACCGTGGGGCAGGGAGATTTGGGGGGACGGTGATGCGGGAGCGGGTCATTTCGGAAATCAGGCGAATTGCCACTGAGTCCGGGCGTGTGCCTGGTTTAAAGTCGTTCGAAGAACAATCGGGAATACTGCGCCGCGAATGGATGGGTAAGGTTTGGGCTCGTTGGAACGACGCCATTTCTGAAGCTGGACTAGAACCAAACGGATTGACTGAACGCCTCGATACAGCGTTTATTCTACGCAGCGTTGCGGACTGTTGTTTGGAACTCGGACGACTGGCTGCGGCTAACGACTTAAAGCTGCACGCTCGACAGCATCCCGGCTTTCCATCGACAAAGACGATTGAACACCATTTTCCTCGGCGTGCATTGTTAGTGGATAGCCTGCGAACTTGGGCGGTTCAGATCGAAAATCAACAATATGCCAAGATTTCTCAGATGCTGCCAACGGCAGATATTGCCCCAGTTTTGTCGTCATCTCGTCAAAATGATGGCCACGTCTATCTCCTCCGCGCTGGCGATTATTACAAAATCGGGCAAAGCTCCGATCTTGAGAAGCGTGTGAAATCGATCAACGTCGCGTTGCCCGACAAAGCTACGCTCGAACACGCAATCTCGACCGATGATCCGCCCGGTATCGAAGCCTATTGGCACCGCCGTTTTGCAGACCGCCGCGCCAACGGGGAGTGGTTCAAACTCTCAAAGGCCGATGTGCTGGCATTCAAAAAGCGCAAGTTCCAGTAATCAATTCCGCCCCAGAACGGGGAGGGGGACCACCGGAGAGTGGTGGAGGGGCAGTTCCGCGCACCGAGCAGCACTACTTCGATGCGCAACTGCCCCTCCGTCAGCCCAAGCGGGCTGCCACCTCCCCGTTCCGGGGAGGATTTAGAAAGCACTACCACCCCTCCTTCGCGCCTTCACTTCTCCTTTGCGCCTTCGCGTGAACCCCGTTCAACCCCCTCACGATCAACGCACAGACGAAGAAAGAAGACGTTTCGCGCAAAGGCGCAAAGAAGAAGAAAAGGCGCGAAGAAAGAGTCTCAACTCACCCTGCAATCACCCGCTTTACCATATCCGGCTCCTGCTCGATCACCTTGAGATAGGCGCGCGTCGCGGGAGGCGGCATGTAGCGGGCCATTTCATACTGACGCAGACTCGTAAGCGGGATGCCGTAAGTTTGCGCGAACTGGTCTTGCGTCATATCCAGCCGGTGACGAAGGATACGGAACCGACGGCCCATGCGTGCTCGTTTCAAACCCGCCACACTAACGTCGCGGTCCTCCGGATCGTTGGGATCAGCCGGAATCGCTATCATATTCTCTTCGTTCACTGTCGTTACTCCGCCTAACCGAGATCATCCGCACCACATCGTCACGCCAGACGTGGACGGCGGTGTGCAGTTTGCCGTCGACATAGCCGACAGCTTTCCATCGTTCTTCCTCGTCGCCGGTCCTTATGGTTGGGATCAGCGTTACGAACGGATCATCAAACACCCGCTTTCCAAAGGCGAGGGGCAACCGATGCTTGAAACGGTTGATCTCGTCCTTGTCGGCGTCGAA
>JAYUQI010000215.1:0-7984 GCA_043756805.1 Sphingomonas sp. | reverse complement strand
GCTTTCCCGCCCCTTTTTATTTTGCTCTTGTGTCGGCGAGTGTTTTCAAGGGGCTAACGCATGCGCGGCTATAGATTGACTCTGACGGTCTTGGCGGCCTTTGTATTGGGAACGGGCGCGGCTGAGGCGGCGTCGCCCGTTCCGATTGGGGCCGAACATGGCATGGTCGTCTCCGCGCACCGCCTGGCCAGCGACACCGGCGTCGACATTTTACGCAAAGGCGGCAATGCAGTCGATGCGGCAATCGCGGTTGCCTATGCCCTCGCCGTAACCTTTCCCGAGGCGGGCAACATCGGCGGTGGTGGGTTCATGACGATCCGCCTGCGTGACGGACGCCAGACCTTCATCGATTTTCGCGAGACGGCGCCGCAAGCTGCAACGGCCAACATGTATCTGGATGCGGCAGGCAACGTCATCCCGTTGCTGTCGACGCGGGGCTATCTGGCGGTCGGCATTCCCGGCACGGTGGCGGGGCTGGAGCTGGCACGCGCAAAATATGGCACGCGGCCCCGCGCCGCACTCATGGCGTCGGCGATTCGATTGGCGCGTGACGGCTTCGTGCTCGATCAGGGCGATGCATCGTTTCTCAATGAAGGCGCTACCGATTTCGCCAAGGACGCGCCGACTGCCGCGATTTTCCTGAACCGCGGCAAGCCTTGGCAAAAGGGCGACCGGCTTGTTCAGACTGATCTTGGTCGGATGCTCCAGTTGATTTCGACAAAAGGCGCTGACGCTTTTTATAAGGGCGAGATTGCCGCGCGCATTGTCACCGCGAGCAAAGCCAATGGCGGGATCATGACGGTAGCGGACTTTGCCGCTTATCGCGCGATCGAACGCAAGCCCATCGAGTGTGACTATCGCGGCTATCACATTATTTCTGCGCCGTTGCCCAGTTCGGGCGGCGTCGTGATTTGCGAGACGCTGAACATATTGTCGGGGTATCCGATGCGCGAGCTGGGCTTTCAGTCGGCCCAGACCGTCCATTATATGACCGAGGCGCTGCGCCGCGCCTTTCATGACCGCAATGTCAATCTGGGTGATCCGGACTTTGTGAAGGCGGATGTCGCGCGTTTCATTTCGACCGACTACGCTGCGCAACTGCGCGCCGGGATTGCTGCGGACAAGGCCACGCCATCGGCATCGCTCGGTGTTCCCGGTTCGGGACATGAGGGGGCAAACACAACCCATTTTTCGATTGTCGATGCGGCGGGCAATGCCGTCTCGCTGACCTACACGCTCAACGACTGGTTTGGTGCGCGTGTCACGCCTGCAGGGACAGGCATACTTCTCAATGACGAGATGGATGATTTCTCCTCCAAGCCAGGCGCATCGAATATGTTCGGGCTGGTCGAAGGCGTGAATAACGCCATCGCGCCGGGAAAGCGTCCGCTGTCGTCGATGAGCCCGACCATCGTGACCAAAGACGGCAAGCTCGCCATGGTCATCGGAACGCCGGGCGGTAGCCATATCCCGACCGGTGTGCTTCAGGTGATGCTCAATATGATCGATCACGGCATGACAGTCACCGAAGCGACAGACGCGCCGCGGATCCATGCGCAATGGTTGCCCGACGTGATTTATTATGAGCCACATGCGCTGAGCGCCGACACGATGGCAGCGCTGACGGCGCGGGGACACAAGCTCGAAGCAATGGACTATTGGAACCATATTACCGTGATCTACGTCGGTGGTCCTGCCATCGGAAAGCCGCCGCTTGGTCGGGATCAGCTCTATGGGGCTATCGACCCGCGTTTGCCCGTCGGCACGGTGGCCGGTTACTGACCTGTGGTGTTCAGCCATCGCCTCGCCCAGATCGACGATCTACCGGCGCTCAACGCGCTGATGACGCGGTCGATCGAACATTTGCAGCATGGTTTCCTGTCGCCTGAACAAGTGCGGGCAAGCCATCAGGTGATGGGTCTGGATACGCAGCTGGTAAAGGATCAAACCTATTTCCTGATCGAATGCGACGGGCATCTGGTCGGCTGCGGTGGGTGGAGCTGGCGCGCGACGTTGTTCGGGGGAGACGACAGCATTGTGGCGCGTGAACCGGCGCCGCTTGACCCGGCCACCGACGCCGCCAAAATCCGCGCCATGTATGTCGATCCGGATTATGCGCGGCGCGGCATTGGCATGATGATCATGACTTTGTGCGAGAATGCCGCGCGAGACGCCGGTTTTGCGAAGGTCGAAATGATGGCGACACTTGCTGGTGTCCCGCTCTACCGCGTGTGCGGCTATTCCGATATCGAGGCGGTCGAGGCGACAACGCGCGAGGGCATCGTGGTCCCGCTGATCCGGATGGGCAAGGCGCTGTGATCCGGTCATGGCAAAGGTAACCCGCGCGACGCAGGCGCTGGACCGGGCAGGCGTGCCGTTTACCGTCGTCAGCTATGATTATGATCCCGGTGCCGAACGGATCGGACTGCAGGCCGCCGAAGCGCTGGGCGTCGATCCCCATTGCGTCATCAAGACATTGATGGCGCGGGTCGACGGCAAACCCGTCTGCGTCATGCTGTCGTCGGCTGCCGAAGTGTCGATGAAACTGCTCGCGGCGGCCGTTGGCGGCAAAAACGCCGAGATGATGCCGCCGAGTGATGCAGAACGGATGACTGGTTACCGCATTGGCGGGATCAGCCCCTTTGGTCAGCAACAAAAAGTACGGACGGTCCTTGATCGCCAAGCGTTCGACCACGAGCATGTTTACGTGAATGCGGGGCAGCGGGGATTGCAGCTGTTTTTAAGTCCGATCGATGCCGCGCGTGTTCTCGACGCCTTGATCGATAATGTTGTGCAGGTTCAGACGCGCTAAGTCGGTGTCTCCAGCGTGGATTGGCAAACAGCCGCAGGCAGAAGTCACGCGGCGGGGATCAGTGTCATGCCGCGAGCATTTCCTTGAGCGGTATAGCAATATCTGATAGTTCGGCAGGGTCGATAATCGCTCGCGCCTCGACGAGTTTACGGCCCTGCGCGTAGTCGCGGACGTTGTTGACACAATCGAGCGCGATAACCTTGCCGGCTCTCAGGTAGATTACGGAAAAACTGCGTGTCGCCGTATCGCCGCGCAGGATCGCCTGATCATAGCCGGTTGATAGCCCCACCGTTTGCAGCTTGAGATCATATTGGTATGACCAGAACCACGGCGTAGCGGAATATGACACGGGCGCACCGCAGATGGCCCTGGCAGCGACAGTAGCCTGATCATTGGCGTTCTGGACCGACTCCAGACGGATGGTTGCCCCTTCGGCAAAGCCGTTTGCGTGTGCCGCGCAATCACCGATTGCATAAACGTGGGGCAATGACGTTCGACAGTTTTCATCAACGAAAACACCATTACCGCTATCCGCACCTGCAGCAATCAGTGGCGCAACCGCAGGAATAATGCCGATGCCGACGATGACCATATCAGCAGCGATTATTGTTTCATCGGCGAGACGAACGCCGGTAACATGCGTATCGCCCTCGATGGCGATCACACCGATACCCGTTCGCAGATCAACGCCATGCGCGCGATGTTCAGCTTCGTAAAACGCTGAGAGTTCAGGTCCGGCGACGCGGGCAAGGACGCGGGGAAGCGCTTCAAGCAGTGTAACTGGCTTGCCGAGTTTGGTCAGAACTGCCGCCGCTTCGAGGCCGATATATCCGCCACCCACAACGGCGACATGCGATACGCCGTCAAGATCGGCCATGATCAGATCGACGTCCTCACGTGTTCTTACAGCATGAATGCCGCTCAAGTGATGGCCATGACAATCAAGTTTGCGCGGGTCGCCGCCGGTTGCCCAGATAAGATCATTGTACCCAATGGTGTCGCCGTTCTCTAGGGTCACGATACGCGCAACGGAATCAACCTTTACAACTTCACGACCCAGCATCATTTCGATGCCGCGTTCGCCCCAGAAAGCCGGCGGGCGAATGTAGAGCCGCTCGAACGGCTTTTCCCTTGCGAGATAGTCTTTTGAAAGCGGTGGGCGCTCATAAGGCGGTTCGGCCTCGCGACCGATCATGGCAATGCTGCCTTCGAAGCCTTGCTGGCGCAAAACGACAGCAGCCTGAGCACCGCCGTGGCCCGCGCCTACGATCACGACATCAAATTGTTTCATCTCGATTTCCATGCCATGTTTTCAGGCGAAATCAATCCGCGCCCATATGGGCAGATGGTCGCTTGCACGGCGCGATTTCAGGCTATGGTGGACGCCGCAACTGCTGACGTGCAACGACTTGTCGACCATGATACGGTCGAGCCGGGCGACGGGTCGGCGCGTATGAAAACTCGGCGGCGTTGGCGCAATGCGGAAGTGATGGGCGAAATCGCGCAAACATCCGCCGTGAAGTGTCCATTCGTTAAGGTCACCCATCAGGATGGTTGGTAGCGGACGACATGCTTCGAGCGCGGTGATGATCGCACGCGCCTGTCGCCGCCGCCACAAACCCGAGAGATCGAGATGCATTGCGACGACGCGGACACGAACGTCCCTGATGCGTATCTCGGCCATTACGGCACCGCGCGGTTCAAGCGTCGGTAGTTCGATATGGGCATGCGTCAGGATTTCAGCGTCGTTCCGCACCAGAATCGCGTTGCCATGCCAGCCAATACTGTGATCGCGCTTGTTAAGCTCTACGGGAACATAGGGCGAGTTACCGAGCACCAGTTCGGGCGGAATCGCAGAGGCCCGCGCGCCAAAGCGCCGGTCGGCTTCCTGCAGTGCGATGATGTCGGCATCAAGTTCGCACAACACATCGACGATCCGATCAGGCCGCCGCAATCGATCAAGGCCGATGCCCTTGTGAATATTGTAGCTGGCGACTTTGAGCATGTTTGTTCAGCTTAGCTGCGCCCTCTATTGAAATCCATTCGCAAATCAGTAGAGCGGCGTTGCGGGACCGGGCCCCTCTGGCGATCATACAGCTGATCGTGATGTCGGACCGCATCGGGTAAGCCGATGCGTTGCTAGTTTTTGTCGGTGACCGTCGAAAAACCTGATTGACCGACCTTTGATCAACAGGAGCACATTATAATGGAAATGACACGTCGCAATCTTATGGTTGCAGGGGTGGCAGCGAGCGCTGTCGGCACCATGATCAGCAACGCAAACGTCGTAGCTGCCGCTGAGCCGGCGTCCGGCGCACCGGGAAAGAGCAAATTGACTGCTGATCAAGCACTGGCGCGCTTGAAAGAAGGCAATCGGCGGTTCGTAGCCGACATGCCCAACCCGTCCGACATCAGTCGCAAGGCGCGGCTTAATGTCGCAAAGGGGCAGGGGCCATTTGCTGCGCTGATCGGTTGCGCGGACTCGCGCGTGGGACCTGAACATCTTTTCGAAGCGGGGCTTGGCGAGTTGTTCATCGTGCGAACAGCTGGCAATTATGTCGACACCGCCGGGCTGGGGTCTATCGAATATGCCGTTGGCGTCTTGGGTGTGCCGCTTATCGTTGTTCTGGGCCATGAGCGGTGCGGCGCGGTCGCGGCGGCGGTTGATGTGATTACAAAGAACACACAGTTTCCCGGATCGATTGGCAGCATGGTGGAACCCATCCTGCCCTCCGTTGTGCAAGCGCAGAACAGGCTGAAGCCAGGCGAGGATCTGGTCGATGCTTCGATCCGCGCCAATGTCGCGAGAGTGACGAACCGGCTTCGGACATCGTCCGAGCCAATATTGCTCGATCCGATCAAGGCGGGACGGGTCAAGGTCGTGGGGGCAACCTATGACCTTGATACCGGCACGGTGGAGTTCTTCGACGTTTAGAGGTTTTCGCGGACGCAACTCTTTGTCAAAAAGGGGGCGTCCGCGATCAATTACGACCCAAGACGCTAATTTTTTTCAAACCGGGATTGAAGTCTCAACGCGCCAACCCATTTGTTGTGTGTGCGGGCCGGGCCCCTCTGGCGGTTGCTTTGTTTGAAACGATGCAATCGTGATGTCGGACCGCATCGGGTGATCCCCGGTGCTTTGGGTCCGTCTCGTTCGCCAAACATCAGGTCATCCGTTCGATCACATCGAAACGAGGAGTGCCTTTTATGAATCCCATTATCTATCGGTTGAAGCTGGTTCATGCGCGGCTGGAGTCTGAAATTCGTCGCGAACTGAAAACGCGCTGGCCAAACCGCGACCGTGTGATGCGGCTCAAGAAGTTGAAGCTGGCAATCAAGGACCGGCTCCACGGCACCGCACGGCACGCCTTGCGCGCCGGTTGACGGGGTAGCCGGCGGCGGCCGTCCCTGGGTTCGCCGCCGGCTACTGTGGATTTGAACAGGGATAAAAATAGGGGTTCATCGTGGAATTTTTGATGCTCGACTGGCTGGGAAAGCCGGTCTGGATGTGGCTTTCTTTTATCGGGATTGTCGTCGTTTTACTGGCGCTGGATCTCGGTGTGTTGCACCGCAAGCAGCGCGAGATTGCGGTCAGCGAAAGCCTGATCCTGAGCGCGGTTTACATTAGCCTTGGCCTCGCTTTCGGTGGCTGGATCTGGTGGTACATGGGCGAGGCGGCGGGGATGCAATATGTCACCGGCTTCGTGATCGAAAAATCGCTGGCGATGGACAATGTGTTCGTCATCGCGATGATATTCACCTATTTCGCTGTGCCGCGACTCTATCAGCATCGTGTGCTTTTCTGGGGTATCCTCGGCGTCATTGTGCTTCGCGCGATTATGATCGGTGTTGGCGCGACCTTGGTCGAGCAGTTCAGCTGGGTGCTTTATATATTCGCCGCATTCCTGATCTTTACCGGTGTGAAGATGTGGCAGACGGCCGACGCTGTTTATGATGTAGCTGCCAATCCTGTTCTCAAATGGGTGCGGCGGCGTTTTAATGTGACTGAAAATCTGCACGGCGAGGCGTTTTTCGTGAAGCAGAACGGCAAGACATTTATCACGCCGCTGTTCCTCGCGCTGATCATGATCGAGATTGTCGATCTCGTGTTCGCTGTCGACAGCGTGCCTGCTATCTTTGCAATCACGACGGACCCGTTTATCGTCTACACGTCCAACATTTTTGCGATCCTTGGCTTGCGTGCGCTTTACTTCGCGCTGGCGGCGATGGTGCACCGTTTCCACTATCTGAAATATGCGCTGGCCGTCTTGCTCGTGTTCATCGGTTCGAAGATATTTGTCGCCGACGCATTCGGCCTCGCGAAAATTCCCCCGCCGGTATCGCTGGCTGTCACATTTGCGATACTTGCAGCGGGTATCGGATATTCGCTGTGGAAGACGCGTCAACAGGCCATCGTATAGTGTAACATTTCTGTCGCACCCCGGTCATAGATGCGTCATCGAATCGTCATGATCGGGGTTGTCTGTGAAATTTTACCAACGTGTTGCGCTTGCCGCTCTCGCCCTGCCTGCTGGGGCGCACGCTGCGACTGAAGATTTCCAGACATGGAATGCGGTCAACTTCGGCACGCATATTGCCAAGGATGTGCCGGTCACGCTGGAACTGAGCGGTCGCATGGTCGATGATTCAGGACGTCTGGGCGTCGTGATTTTTCGCCCGGCGATCGGTTACAAGATCAGCGATGCAGTAACTGTGTTCATTGGCTACACGCACCAGAAGACGATCAATGACGGTCGTGCAGACATCGATGAAAACCGCATTCACCAACAAATCAACTGGCGCATCGGCAAGATCGGCAAGGTGACCGTCGCATCGCGCACGCGGATCGAGCAGCGCTGGGTCGCGGGCGCGCGCGACATGGGCTGGCGTGTGCGCGAACGGTTGCAATTGCAGGTGCCCTTGAAATCAAAGGGTGCAAACTTTGTCGTTTCGAACGAGCTGCTCTTTGCGCTCAACACGACCGATTGGGGCGCGCGGGCGGGCTTTGACCAGATGCGCAATTTTGTGGGCGTGAACTTTCCGCTGAGCAAGGTGGTGACACTCGAGACGGGGTATCAGAACCGCTATCAGGAGCGCCGCGGCGCCACAGATCGGATGGATCACATCATACCGCTGACGCTGAACATCAAACTCTGATTATCGGCAGCACGA
>JAYUQI010000214.1:0-8015 GCA_043756805.1 Sphingomonas sp. | reverse complement strand
GCAATTTTTCGAGGTGCGGATTGCGGATCGAGAAGCTGCCCGACAGCGTCTTGTGGGTGTAGATGTTGGCCGGAATCGGCTCGATGCATGCGCTCGTCCCGCCGCAGATGATGCTGATCGACGCCGTCGGCGCGATCGCCATTTTGCAGCTGAAGCGCTCCATGACGCCGCGTTCCTCGGCATCGGGGCAGGCACCGCGTTCGGTCGCGAGCATCATCGAGGCTTCGTTGGCTTCGCGGCTGATATGCTTGAAGATCTTGAGGTTCCACGACTTCGCCATTGCCCCTTCAAACGGCAGGTTGCGCGCTTGCAGGAAGCTGTGGAAGCCCATGACGCCCAAACCAACCGAGCGTTCGCGGCTGGCGGAGTATTTCGCGCGCGCCATTTCGGGGGGGGCGCGGTCGATATAGTCGGTCAGGACATTGTCGAGGAAGCGCATGATGTCTTCGATGAACTGCTTGTCGCCGTTCCATTCGTCCCAGGTTTCGAGGTTGAGCGACGACAGGCAGCAGACCGCCGTGCGGTCATTGCCGAGATGGTCGCGCCCCGTCGGCAACGTGATTTCGCTGCACAGGTTCGACGTCGAAACTTTGAGGCCGAGTTCGCGGTGATGGCGCGGCATGGCGCGGTTCACGGTGTCGGCAAAAACGATATAGGGCTCGCCGGTCGCCAGCCGCGTTTCGACGAGCTTCTGGAACAGGCTGCGCGCGTCGACCGTGGCGCGGACGCTGCCGTCCTTGGGGCTGAGCAAATTCCATTCTTCACCCGCGCGGACGGCTTCCATGAACGCGTCGGTGAGGAGGACACCGTGGTGGAGGTTCAGTGCCTTGCGGTTGAAATCGCCCGACGGTTTGCGGATTTCGAGAAATTCCTCGATCTCGGGATGCGAAACATCGAGATAGCAAGCGGCTGATCCGCGCCGCAACGATCCTTGCGAAATCGCGAGCGTCAGGCTGTCCATCACGCGGACAAACGGGATGATGCCGCTGGTCTTGCCATTCAGGCCAACCGGCTCGCCGATGCCGCGCACCGCGCCCCAATAAGTGCCGATCCCGCCGCCACGCGAGGCGAGCCACACGTTTTCGTTCCAGGTCTCGACAATCCCTTCGAGGCTGTCGGGCACTGAGTTGAGATAACAGCTGATCGGCAGCCCGCGCCCCGTGCCACCGTTCGACAGCACCGGCGTCGACGGCATGAACCACAGCCGCGAGATATAGTCATAAAGCCGCTGGGCATGCGGCTGATCATCGGCATAGGCCGATGCGACGCGGACGAACAAATCCTGATAGCTCTCGCCGGGCAGCAGATAGCGGTCCTTCAGCGTTTCCTTGCCGAAATCAGTGAGCAGCGCGTCACGCGAATGATCGACCTCGACGGCATAAAGCTGTGCGTTGATCCGCTTTGAATCGCTGACCGGGGTATCGTCCACGGCTGCGCTTGTCACCGCTTCCAAAAGAGTCGTTGCCATATCACTCATCGCCGCTTCGCTACCTTTGAAATCCATTACGCGCCCCTACTCTCGTTCTATTTCTGCTCGACTCGGAAGCGAACCTCCCGTGTAGCATTTTTCACACCGCGATGGGGAAAAGATGTTTTGCATCTGTTCCCGGTTACACAGGCCGTGAATCACCCTCGCTGCGGCTGATCCGCAATCCCCGAGTAATACCAGTGCTTGTGTCGCCCCCGACCGAAGTCTCTACCTATAGTGCCTTAACTTGAAAATCGCGCAAGGTGGTAAATGACATTTTAGCGACTCGTTTCGTCGCAAATTTGATTCGGTTTAGCGATGCTGACGTATGCCGCAGCGCAGCGACGCGCCGGTTTTGCGTTGTTTATCGACAGCGCAAGAGAACGAGCGCGGAACAAAAATAAATAGTCCTTTTGCCGTTAACGCCAGTCAGATCGAAGACGTGCTGCCACCCAGCTTCAGCACGGACCGAAACGGAACGGCCGCGCTGTTGAGCGACTGCGCCGATTCGACAACTGGCACGCACGGCGCAAGCGGCATTGCCCTGAATGCAACGGCAGGATTGACCGCCTTGTAGGCAGGGGCCGTTGCGGCATGGACGGCCTGTCGCGCCACGGGCAGCGTCGCAACAGAACCGACGATCATGGCAGGCGGGCAGACGCACAGCGCGAGTTTTGCCAGCGTTGCCGAATTGCTGGTAACGGCGGCCACACTGGCCGCGTCCGGCGCGGCCAGTGTCAACGTGGCACCCGCGCGGACCCGCCAAGGCAGGACGCCGACACGCATCGACTCCGCTGACGATCCCCGCCGACGACGTGACCGCAGGGTGCCGCCGACGACGCCAAAGCCGCCGACCATCAATAACCAGGTTCCCGGTTCGGGCACCGCGCGCGCAACAGGGAGCGTTGGCGTTATGATTGTGCCGTTGGTCGATGGCGCTGACATGCCGCCGCCTCCGCCGCCACCTGAACCCCCGCCGCCCGCAGCGATGCCCGGCGCGACAGAAACGCCACCGCCATAAACACCGCCCCGGTTGCCGCCCAGCACGGCCCAGCCGAATTGAGCCGCGTTGTTGCCAGCGCTGCCGACATCCCAGTCAATCGGGCTGACGCCTGCAATCGGTGGCGCAAGACCGGCAAAAGCCGGCGGGCATGGCATGCTCAATGATGCATATTGCGATGATTGACGTTTATGGCGCCGCGCTTTGCCCGATCCATTGGCAGCCGATCGCGATGCCGTTGCCTTATGGACCGCGTTACGGGCCTTTGGCAGCGTCACGGCGGCAGTCCCCAGGACAAGTGTCGGACAAACGCACAGCGCAGCCTTTGCAGCCAGCGTCATGCCCATGGCGATGACACCAGCTTGCTCGCACCAGAAAAACACACACGCATACGCAACCCCTGCGACCACAATTGGCAACGATAAAACTGAGCCAACCCATTATGGTTCATTGTTTGTTAGCATAATTTCCGTTCCCCAAAAAGCTCGGCTCATCGCGTTTGCACTTGTTTACCGACAAGCAATCGCTGCCAGCGCTGCCGGGGTGTCGACATCGACGAGAAGGGGCGCGGGGGCATTGACGCACCAAGCGTCCTTGAGCAGGCCGCGTGCGCCCGCATCACCGTCGAGCGAGGCCAGCATGCCCCACATCGCACGCGGGAAAATCGCGGGCGGTGAGCGAATTTCATCGGCTTGCGATGCGATGATCCGGTCGGGATTGGCGTGATGCACCGCACACAACGCTGAGAGGTGGTCCGGAGTTACCAACGGCATGTCGGCAAGACAGATCAGCAGCGCACCGGCATCAGTGGTCAGCGCAGCCTCAGCCGCAAGTGCCAGCGAATGCGACTGACCGGCATCGACGTTTTCATTGGTGAGCAGCGTGAACCCTTCGCCGATCAGTGCGGTAGCGAGCGCCGCATGCGCGGGATTGTGAACCGCGAACAGGTGGCCACACCCGGTGCCCGCCAGCGTCCGCGCGGCATGGAGGCCAAGCATCGTGTCGCCGAGCATCGCTTCGAGCTTGTTGCCCCCGAAGCGGGTGCCGCGACCGGCGGCGAGGAGAATGGCGGTGGTTGTGGGATAACCCATTCTAAATTGTCGTCATTCCCGCGAAGGCGGGAATCCAACGCCCGAACCTCGACATTGGGCGTTGGACCCCCGCCTTCGCGGGGGTGACGAATGATTGAGCACTAGCGCAGTCCATCGTTCATCACCCGGACCATGCCCGCCGCGATCGAGAGCGCGATTTCGGGGGCGCTGATCGCGTTGACGGCCACGCCTGCCGGTCCTTCGATCCGTGCCAGTTGATCGCCGGCAAGGCCCAGCGCGCACAACCGGTCGAGCCGCGCCGCATGCGATGATCGGGAACCGAGGGCTGCGATATAAGCCGCCGGACTGGCAAGCGCAGCGACCAATGCGGGGTCGTCAATCTTGATGTCATGGCTGAGCGTGACGATGGCGGTGCGGCTGTCGGGCTTGAGCGCGGCAACGGCCTCGTCGGGCCAGCGGTCATCGCGGGTGACAGCGGGGAAGCGTTGCTCGGTCAAAAAGCGCGCGCGCGGATCGATGACCGTGACAGCAAAGCCGAGCTGCTGCGCGATCCCCGCCAAGGCAGCGGCAATTTCGACCGCGCCGATGATCAGCAGCCGTTTGGGCGGGGCATAGATGTTGAGGAACTGATCCCCGCTGCGCCGAGTGACGACGTCGCTGAGACCGCTGGTCAGGTTAGTGCCGATGCGCAAGGTCTCGCCGTTCGCATTGGCCGCGATGATCCGGTCAAAGAGCGCAGGCGAAAATCCGGCAGCGCTGACGGGTTGCACCAGCACCGCGATATTCCCGCCACAGGGCAGGCCGACTTCCCATGCGGTACCGTCAGCGACCCCGTAGCGCCGCACGGTTGCGGGGGCGCCCGCGATGACTTCAGATGCCACATGCAGGACGTCCCCCTCGACGCAGCCGCCCGAGACCGATCCGACAAAAGCACCGTCGGCGTGGACCAACATATGCGTGCCCACCGGACACGGCGCGGACCGCCATGTCTCAATCACAGTCGCCAGCGCCATCGGCGTGCCCGCCCATTCGGCGGCCTTGGCGAGAATGCGGTTATGATCGGCAGCGCCGGTTTGCATTGGTTCGGGTCAATCCGTTTTCAATCGAGACGAAATCATGTAAACCACAGTCAACATCATAAGCGCAATGAGGTCGGACGATGACGATAGCGGCAACAGTCAACGGCAAAGCCATCACCTTTACGGCCGAACCCGATACGCCGCTGCTGTGGGCGATTCGCGAAGAGCTGGGCCTGACCGGCACGAAGTTCGGGTGCGGCATTGCGGCATGCGGCGCGTGCAGCGTGCATGTTGACGGCGAAATCACGCGGTCCTGCTCGGTGCCGGTTGGCGATGTTGCGGGCAAAGCAATTACGACCATCGAAGGTGTAAAAAGCGCGGATGGTGCGCTGCATCCGGTGCAGGCCGCGTGGATCGCGGCGCAGGTGCCGCAATGCGGATATTGCCAGTCGGGCCAGATCATGGCGGCGATTGCGTTGCTGAAAACAACGGGCAGCCCGAGCGATGCGCAGATCGACGACGCCATGACCAACATCTGCCGCTGTGGCACATACCCCCGCGTCCGCGAAGCCATTCGCGCCGCCGTAAAAGCGTAAGGGAGCAACAACATGGCCGATAATCCCACGCTCGACATCGCCGACGCCCAGCCGGTTCCTGCCAAGCGCAAAGGCGTCAAGCGCCGCGCGTTCCTGATCGGTGGCGCAGCCGTCGCCGGGGCTGGTGTGTTCGGCGTGCTGTGGACCGACAGCAGCGTCCGCAAGCGCGCGGTCGAACTGACGGCAAAGGACGGCGTAGCGTCGTTCATGACCTGGCTAAAAGTCGCGCCGGACGATGTCATCACGATTTACTCGCCGCACATTGATTTCGGGCAGGGATCGCTGACCGCGCTGGCGCAGATGGTTGCCGAAGAACTTGATGCCGACTGGGCGAAGATCAAGGTCGTCAACGCACCAGCAGAGCCCGCATTTGCCAACCTAGCGCTCGGGCGCGCGTTCGGCGGCGAAATGTCGGGCCATGTCGATATCTTCAATGCGCTCCCTGAATCGCTCGTCGGCATCCTTGCGCGCTCGATGGATTTGCAAATCACCGGTGGATCGTCTGCCGTGCGCTTTACCGGGCAAAACGGGATGCGCATCGCGGGTGCCGCGACGCGGCTGGCGCTGGTCGCTGAGGCCGCCAGCCGGATGGGTGTTCCGGCCAGCGAACTGACGACCGCGAACAGCGTCGTCACGCACGCCAAGTCGGGCAAGTCGATGCGCTATGGCGAACTCGCCGAAGCCGCCGCCGGACGGTCGCTCAACAGCAATCCGCCGTTGAAAGCGCGCGCCGATTATAAATTCATCGGCAAGGACGTCGCCCGCCTCGACATCCCGGCAAAGGTCGATGGCAGCGCAGTCTATGGCATCGACATGACCCTGCCCGACATGCGCGTCGCGACGATCATGATGGCGCCGGTGCGCGACGGCAAGCTGACCTCGGTCGATCCCGCGCCAGCACTGGCGGTTGCGGGCGTCGAGAAAGTCATCAATCTCGACGGCGCGGTGGTGGTTATCGCCAAGGGCTACTGGCAGGCGCTGAAGGGCGTTCGTGCGCTTTCGCCGAAGTTTACCGATGGCGGGCATGGCGCGCTATCGACGCAATCGATTTATGATGCGCAAGCCAAGCTCAACGCCGAAGGCAAGGCACTTGCCGCGCCTGCCGGTGGCAAGCTGATGACCGCCGACTATCGCGCGCCGTTCCTGCATCAGGCAATGATGGAGCCGTTCGCGCTGGTGGCGCATGCCAAAGACGGTCGGCTCGACGTCTGGGGTGGATTGCAAGACCCGCTGGGTGCGCGGACGATGCTCGCCAAGGCAGCGGGTCTCGACGTCGGCAAGGTCATGTTCCACCCGATGATCATGGGCGGCGGATTCGGGCGACGCTTCCCGCCCTATAGCCAGATCGTCGAGCAGATCGCCAAGATCGCCATGCAGGTTCCGTATCCGGTCAAGCTCATCTGGAGCCGCGAACAGGATGTGATGCAAGGCGCATATCGCCCGCAGGTCACCTCGCGGTTACAAGCGGCACTGGGCAGCGACGGCAAGATCGCGGCGTGGACCAGCGACTATGCGCAAAAGGACGATGGCGGCAAGGAAGCCGGCGTCCCTTATGCGATCCCCACCGTCGACATCCGTCACCACGAGTATATCTCGAACCAGGTCAACGCCTACTGGCGCTCGGTCAACGCAAGCCAGCATGGGTTTTTCAACGAATGCTTCGTCGATGAGCTTGCGGCTGCCGCGGGCAAGGATCCATTCGAATATCGCCGCGATCAGCTGACGCCCGGATCGCGCCAGCGCACGGTCCTTGAAACTGTTGCCAAGCGGGCAGGCTGGGGCACCCCCCTCCCCGCTGGCACCGGACGCGGAATCGCGATTGTCGAGAGTTTCGGCACAGTCGTCGCGCAAGTCGTCGAAGCGTCGATGAGCGCCGACGGGAGGCCCAAGGTCGGCAAGGTCTGGGCCGTCGTCGATTGCGGCACGACCGTAAATCCCAAGAATGCCGAAGCGCAGATTCAGGGTGCGATCATCATGGGACTATCGTCGGCGATCGGCGAGCAGATCACGATCGAAAAGGGTGCGGTGGTTCAAACAAATTTTGACAATTATGCGGTCATGACGCTCGCCGAGAGCCCGACGGCAATCGACGTCCACTTCATCGAAAGCGGCGCGAAAATGGGTGGCATCGGCGAACCCGGCCTGCCCCCCGCGACGCCCGCGCTGGTCAATGCGCTGTTTGCGGTGACGGGAAAACGGATCCGGCAATTGCCGATTGTGAGTGCGTAAAGTGTGAAGACTATTGATTGATCCATACTTCTCGTCACCCCCGCGGAGGCGGGGGCCCAACTCCCGAGGCTCGATAGTGGGCGTTGGATTCCCGCCTTCGCGGGAATGACGAGAGATGTGGATCAACCTAATGTCATCATGCTCTGATAAAAAAAGAGAGCCTGATTTTCATCAGGCTCTCAGGCTCAACAGACTTTTATGCACCCGAAGATGCAGAAGCAGTTAAGAGGTCGCAATGGCAACTTAATTGGTCGTACAACGGCGGTCAGGCTCAAAATTAATGGCTATTTTTTTGAATGCCCGCTGTTTGCGGCGTGCAGAACCGCGACTCCACCCACATAGCAATCAGCGCAAGCTCGCGCGCGACCCAGAGGTTGAGGCGATCAGCAAACACTCGATCAAGCGTGACGACGCTCGATTGCGGATTGCGCTGTAGCCAACCTTCGGACTCTGCATCGGCAACGATTGTCGCGATATGTGCTGTCGACACACCGAACTTTTGAGCAAGGCGATTGCGGCCGACATCGACATCCAAGCCGCCATCCTTGGCAAGCTCAAGCATCAAGATATAGCCATGGCGGCGCGCCATGAGCGATTTTGCTTCGGGAAAATCGTCGAAGATGGTGAAATGATCGACAGCATGGCGCAGCA
>JAYUQI010000213.1:0-23065 GCA_043756805.1 Sphingomonas sp. | reverse complement strand
GGACGATCACGTTGACGCGGCTGCCGTCCTTGAGGCGCGCGTCGGCCAGCGGTGTCGTCTGGTCGACACGGCGACCGACCGAGTTGCAGATGCGCTGGGCTATCTGGAACAAATGTTCTTCATCGCGGAACTGAATGGGCGCGATGATCAGCTTGCCCTTTTTTTCGATGTAGGTCTGATTGGGTCCGTTGACCATGATGTCGGTGATCAGCGGGTCATTCAGCAATTCTTCGAGCGGCCCGAGACCGAGCAGTTCGTCGACCAGCACTTTTTCGAGCGCAAACTGCTCGCGGCGGTTGAGCGTAAATTTCAATTCGGCAAGGACTTCGCCGATGATCGGGCGGAATTCCTCGGCAAGTTCTTCCTTGTTCAGCGTCGCCGCTGCTTCGGGATCGACACGCTCGAGCAGGCGCGGGAGCACCTGTTCCTTGATCTTGTGGACGCTCGCTTCAAAGCCCTCGGCCTTGGGCGCGACTTCCATTTCATTCGATTGACGGTCGTTCAGACGCGACATGGCATCCGAATGATCGGGCATCGCCGGTTCGGCCGTCGGGCCGGGCAATGGGGCTGAATCAAGCGGCGGGAATTGCTTGCCGCCCTCATCGGGAGCGGGTGAACCGCCGCCTTGCATAGGGCGGGCAACGCCGAACGCCGGGCGAGTGCCCGTTGGCGTTCCGCCTGCTCCACCGCGTTTTCCGAATGCGCTCATTCTCTACCCTGCAATTACGGAGGCCACGGGAAACAACCGGTGGCGATTTAGGGTGAATAGAACGGAAACTTTTATATTGTCCTAACTGCCCGCGAACGACCGACCGTTGGGGCCGGTAAAGCGCCAAGCATAAATCGTGTTGCTCGCAATTTTCGTTCAGTGATCAGATGTTGTAGACAGATTGTGCCTGCGCCGTCAGCCATTCCATCGCCTCGGCCCAGGGGGCGTGACCATGGCTGATGCGGGCAACGCCGAGTTCGGCAAGGCGATCATGGCACGGGCCATCGGGATGGATTAGGATATTTACTGGGAGCGGTGATCGCTCGCACAAGTAAGCGATGAGCTTCTCGTCGGTCAGAAATGGCACGAACAGACCGCGTGCACCCGCATCGGCATAAGCTCGCGAACGTTCCAGTACGGCATCGGTAACGCCCTGATCGTGCGCATCCGGCGGTGTCAAAATGAATAAATCGGTGCGCGCATTGACAAACAGCCCCGTCGCTGCCGCTGCGGCGATCCGCGCAGCTGCGTGTTCAGCCGGAAAAAGCTGGCGGGTCTTCGGGTCTTTGTCCTCCAGATTTATACCGGCAGCACCGGCATCGGCTGCTGTCTGGACAGTTATTTTTACAGCGTCAGGGTTTTCGCCGTATCCGGCTTCGAGATCGATCGTGACGGGCAATTCGGTGACGCGCACGATCTCGCGCAGGTTGGCGATGGCCAGATCGACCGAGAAGTCTTCGCCATCCTTGAAACCGTGCGCAGCAGCGACGCCCCAGCTTCCGGTTGCAAGGGCACGGGCACCTGCCTTTTCGACCGCAGCGGCACTGCCCGCGTCCCAGATGTTATAAAGCGTGAGCGGGTTGCCGGGCACATGCAGCGCTGTGAACAATTCGGTTTTGCTGGTCATCGGGCGTTCCTTTCTGCTGCGAGGAGCTTGGCTTTGCGCTCGAGGCCATAGGCGTATCCGCCCGGCGAGCCGTCCGAGCGGATAACGCGGTGGCAGGGGATGAGAACCGCGACGTTGTTTGCGCCATTGGCCGAGCCGGTTGCGCGAACGGCGCCGGGCTTGCCGACGGCGGCGGCAATCTGGGCATAGCTGCGCGTTTCGCCGGGGGGGATGGCCATCAGCTGCTGCCAGACCGCTTGCTGAAATACAGTGCCAGCGACGTCGAGGGGTAGGGCGGGCATATGCGCCGGGTTGTTGACGGCCATCACGGCAGAGGCAACCAGATTGGCCATTGCGGCATTGCCGGCTTCGATGGTCGCGCGCGGAAAGCGGCGGTGGAGTTCGTGCTCATCCTCATCGAACGACAAGCGGCAAATGCCTTTGTCGGTCGCGGCGAGCAGCATCTTGCCCAGCGACGTGTCGGCGACTGTCCAGCGGATCGTGACACCTGCGCCACCATTTTTCCATGCACTTGGGGTCATGCCCAATCGTCCTTTGCTGTCGGCATAAAAACGGCTCGGCCCCGAATAGCCTGCTTCATAGATTGCCTCGGTTACTGATCCATTGCCGTTCAGGGCAGTCTCGGCGCGTTTGGCACGTAATCCGCGCGCATAAGCGGCCGGGGTCACACCCGTGTCGCGCTTGAACAGCCGGTGAAAATGGTGCGGCGCATAGCCAACCGCAGCGGCAAGATCGTCGAGGGCAGGGGGTTCCTCGGCCGCTTCGATCAGTCGTAACGCTTTTTCGACAGCTTCCCGGTCGCGCCCAATTTCGTCAGGTTTGCAGCGCAGACAAGCGCGATACCCCGCCGCCCGCGCGCCGTCGCCGTCAGCGAAATATTCGACATTCTGCCGCAAGGGATGGCGGGCAGGGCAGGACGGCTTGCAGTAAATCCCCGTCGTTTTGACCGCGCCAACGAACATACCGTCAAAAGCGCGGTTGCGGGCGGAAAAGGCCGCCCAGGCGGTGTCGGAGTCGATTTGGGTCATGTGTCCTGTTTAACGACCGCTGCAAGGGGTCGCATCCCGTTGCTTGCGGTCAAACATTGGCTTCGAACAATTCAAGCGTCCGCTCGCGTGCCAGATCGGCGCTCGCTTCGTGATAATCCTTGCGCCGGTCCGAATTAAACCCGTGGCCTGCTTCATACACGTGCACCTTCACATCGGGATGCGCGGCGCTAATCGCATCAACATCCGCCATCGGGATCGATTCGTCGAACCGGCCAAAGTGCAGCATCATCGGACACATCGGCTTTTCGTCGATGAAGGGCATGATGTGCCCGCCATAATAGCCCGATGCCGCCGCCAGCCCTTTAACGCGGCAGGCGGCGAGGAAGCTCATCGTGCCGCCATAGCAATAGCCGGTGACGAAAACCGGCCCCTTGCCGACCAGCGCGTCAACGCAGGTCTGGATATCCGAGACAGACAAGTCGATGGGGTGCAGCACGCGCGCCAGTTCGATGGCCCGCGCGAATTGCTCGTCATTATACCCTGCCTGAAACCCCGGATGCTCGCGGTCGTAAAGCGCAGGCGCGAGCACTTCATACCCGTCCTTCGCATAGTCATCGCACAGCTCGCGGATATGTTCGGTCACGCCGAAAATCTCCTGGATCAGGACGAGGCCGCCCTTTCGTGTCCCCGATGGCGTGGCGCGATAAACGTCGATTGCCGCGCCATCGGCCATTGTCATTTTCTCAAAAGGCATTTTGCGGCTCCGCGATTTTGGCGGCGCGCTTGGGATAACGCCGCAGGAAGTGAATGATGAGCGCCATGCCGACGACAGACGGCACCGCCCAGATCACCGGATTGAAAGCGAGATGCGGGACATGCGCGATCAGCCCGACCGACAGGAACGCGGTGTAGGCCGCGATCCCGGTCGCCACCATCGCTTTGAGATGTTCGGGAATATAATCCGCCGGACCGCGCGCTGCTTTGAAGATATACCAGAGGTAGGTCATCGTCGTCCCAAAGCCGAGGACGGCGACAAGAATCATCAGCGGCTGGCGCAGGATAATCCCCTGAATGAAACAATTTGCGCCTGCGATAAAAACGACAAGCTGCAACACGACCATTGACCAGTGCCGGTTTGCATCATGGTTGCGCTTGTTGGCGATCATCTGCAGCCCATAGCGCGTCATGCTCATGGTCAGCAGCGCAAGATAGATCATCATCCACCCCAGCAGCCCGCGATAGAGCGGCTCATCGGTCAACTGCGTGTGCATCGCGGTTGGCCAGATGACCGACAACAGCCCCATGCCGAGCGCCTGAAAACAGGCTATGTATATAGACGCCGAAAACACGCGCCCGAAATAGCGATGGCGCGGTCCGCCTTTTCGCGTTGCCACCGCGCCCCAGAAACTGGTCAGCGCAACGATCCCCGCGCCGACATGGATTGCGAGGAAGAGGTGGAACAGCCACGGCATCAGGATAGTTTGTTCGAGGAAGGCGTCGGTCGCAAGAGTGAATGATATAAGGTAAAACCAATGAACGGTTTCGCGCTCCGGACTTGATCCGGAGCGTTGCGAGAAGAAGTGCCGGACTCAACACCAAGGCTCCGGGTCAAGCCCGGAGCACAAACAATATTTGACGCGCCCAAGCTCTGCACCCACCTTGCATCGCAGCAAATCGGGTGCTAACCGCGCGCCATTCCTGCCGCAGGACGCTTCGTCGTCCCACCGCGATCAGGGCCCAAACGTCGTTTAGAGGACATGACCACGCGTGGAGAATTCCGGCGCCATTCAGGCTAGCCTTTCGGGGCGCTACGCATCGGCGCTGTTCGATCTGGCGCGCGAATCGAAAGCCATCGAGAAAGTCGAATCGAGCCTTGCGACAATCGAATCGGCAATGGCGCAGTCGGATGACCTGCGCCGTCTCGTTTCAAGCCCGCTGATCGCGCGCGGCGCGGCGGCCAATGCGGTGAAAGCCGTTGGGGCGTCATTAAAGCTCGATACGCTGACCACGAACTTTCTCGGTGTGCTCGCGTCGAACCGCCGCTTGTCGCAACTTGGCAAAGTCATTGCCTCGTTCCGCGATCTTGCTGCCAACCACCGCGGCGAAGCCAGCGCGACCGTCACGACCGCGCACGGGCTTACCGATGCGCAAGTCACCGCGCTCAAGGCAAAGCTCAAGGCCCGCGTCGGTCGCGACGTTGCCGTTACCATGAAGACCGATCCTGCCATCCTTGGCGGGCTGATCGTCAAAATCGGATCACAGCTGATCGACGGGTCGATCCGCACAAAATTGAACACTCTCGCGCATGCGATGAAAGGCTAAACATGGACATCCGCGCCGCTGAAATCTCTCGCGTTATCAAGGACCAGATTGCGTCCTTCGGCACTGAAGCCGAAGTCTCCGAAACCGGACAGGTGCTCTCGGTCGGAGACGGGATCGCCCGTATCCATGGCCTCGACAATGTCCAGGCCGGTGAAATGGTTGCCTTCGCCAATGGCGTGCAGGGCATGGCTTTGAACCTCGAAGCCGATAATGTCGGCGTCGTCATTTTCGGGTCGGACTCGGAAATCAAGGAAGGCGATGTCGTCAAGCGGACTGGCACGATCGTCGACGTCCCCGTTGGCCGTGGCTTGCTCGGTCGTGTGGTCGATGGTCTCGGCAACCCCATCGACGGCAAGGGCCCGATTGTCAGCGATCAGCGTAGCCGCGTCGAAGTCAAAGCGCCCGGCATCATCCCGCGTCAGTCGGTGCATGAACCCGTGCAGACCGGCCTGAAAGCGCTCGATGCGCTCGTCCCCGTTGGCCGTGGCCAGCGCGAACTGATCATCGGCGACCGCCAGACCGGCAAGACCGCTGTCGCCATCGACACCTTCATCAACCAGAAGGAAGCGCACAAGGGCAAGAACGACGCCGACAAGCTGTTCTGCATCTATGTCGCCATCGGCCAGAAGCGTTCGACCGTCGCGCAGATCGTCCGCGCGCTCGAGGAAAATGGCGCGATGGAATATACCATTGTCGTCGCTGCGACCGCTTCGGAGCCTGCGCCGCTTCAGTTCCTCGCGCCTTACACGGGCTGCGCAATGGGCGAATATTTCCGCGACAACGGCATGCACGCCCTGATCGTTTATGACGATCTGTCGAAGCAGGCCGTTGCCTATCGCCAGATGTCGCTGCTGCTGCGTCGCCCGCCGGGCCGCGAAGCCTATCCCGGTGACGTTTTTTATCTGCACAGCCGCTTGCTCGAACGCGCGGCCAAGCTGAACAAGGACAATGGGTCGGGTTCGCTCACCGCGCTGCCGATCATCGAGACACAGGCCGGCGACGTCTCGGCCTATATTCCGACCAACGTGATTTCAATTACGGACGGCCAGATCTTCCTCGAAACCGATTTGTTCTTCCAGGGCATCCGCCCCGCGATCAACGTCGGGCTGTCGGTGTCGCGCGTGGGTTCCGCCGCGCAGACCAAGGCAATGAAGAAGGTCTCGGGCAGCATCAAACTCGAACTCGCGCAATATCGCGAAATGGCGGCGTTCGCGCAGTTCGGCAGCGATCTTGACGCCTCGACGCAGAAGCTGCTTAACCGCGGCGCGCGCCTGACCGAATTGCTCAAGCAGAAGCAGTTCTCGCCCATGCCGTTCGAGGAACAGACCGCATCGATCTTTGCGGGCACCAATGGTTATCTCGACAACATCCCCGTCAGCGACGTGACGCGCTACGAAGAAGCGATGATCTCAGACCTGCGCGCCAATCATAAAGGCGTGTTGAAGATGATCCGCGACACCAAGGATTTGGGCGATGATGCCAAGGCGGGGCTGAAAGCCGCGCTTGATGCCTTTGCAAAGACGTTTGCATAAGTGGCCAGCCTCAAAGCCCTAAAAGTCCGCATTGGCTCGGTGAAGTCGACGCAGAAGATTACCAAGGCGATGAAGATGGTCGCGGCGGCGAAACTGCGTCGCGCACAGGAAGCGGCGATTGCCGGTCGTCCCTATGCCGAAAAGCTCGAAGCCGTGATGGCCTCGCTCGCGTCGAAAGTGACCGTCAGCGCGTCGTCACCCAAGCTGCTCGCGGGCACCGGCAAGGATCAGGTTCACTTGATCGTTGTCGCCACGTCCGAGCGCGGCCTTGCAGGCGCGTTCAACACCAACATTGTCCGCGCCGCACGCAAAAAAGCCGAAGAGCTCGAAGCAGCGGGCAAGACCGTGCTCTTTTATCTCGCCGGTAAAAAAGGACGTGTTCTCAAGCGCTTCTATCCCAAAGGCGTCCTGCATGATCAGGAAGTGGGACACATCAAAAAGCTCGCCTTTGCCGATGCGCAGGTTGTTGCCGAAGACCTGATGGCGCGCTTCGATGCCGGTGACTTCGACGTCGCGCATCTGTTTTTCGCCAAGTTTCAGTCGGCCTTGGTCCAGAACCCGACGGGCATTCAGATCATTCCGGTTCCGTTACAAATTTCCGATGCCGCGCCTGCGCAACCTTCGTCATCTTCGGCTCCCGCATCAGTCGAATATGAACCTGACGAGGAAACGATCCTCGCCGACCTTCTCCCGCGCAACATCGCGATTCAGGTCTTCCGCGCGATGCTCGAAAACGCAGCCTCCGAACAGGGCAGCCGCATGACCGCGATGGACAATGCGACGCGCAACGCGGGCGACATGATCAACCGCCTGACCATCCAGTATAACCGCACACGACAAGCGGCGATTACGACCGAACTCATCGAGATTATTGCTGGCGCTGAAGCGCTTTAACCGACCCCGAAAGCAGGAAACGAACAATGGCAACCGCAGCCCCGACCGCAAAGAAGCCCGCCGCCAAGAAGGCCGCAGCCCCCAAAGCTGCTGCGCCCAAAGCGACCGCACCGCTTCAGACATCGAACAATGTCGGCGCGATTTCGCAGGTTATCGGGGCTGTCGTCGACGTGACCTTTGAAGACCAGCTTCCCGCGATTCTCTCGGCGCTCGAAACCGATAATAACGGCGTCCGCGTCGTTCTCGAAGTCGCGCAGCACTTGGGCGAAAATACCGTGCGGACGATCGCTATGGAAGCGACCGAAGGCCTCACCCGTGGCCAGCGCGTTGTCGATACCGGCTCGCAAATCCGCATGCCCGTCGGCCCGATGACGCTTGGCCGCATCATGAACGTCATCGGCGAGCCCATCGACGAGCGCGGCCCCATTGGCGCGACGCTGACGGCACCGATCCACGCCAAGGCTCCCGAATTCGTCGACCAGTCAACCGAAAGCGCCATTCTTGTGACGGGCATCAAGGTCATCGACCTGCTCGCCCCCTATGCGCGCGGCGGCAAGATCGGCCTGTTCGGTGGTGCCGGCGTCGGCAAGACCGTGCTCATCCAGGAACTGATCAACAACATCGCCAAGGGCCATGGCGGCGTGTCGGTGTTCGCGGGCGTCGGCGAGCGCACCCGCGAAGGCAATGATCTTTATCACGAATTCCTCGACGCAGGCGTCATCGCCAAGGACAAGGACGGCAACCCGACCCCCGAAGGATCGAAGGTCGCGCTCGTGTTCGGCCAGATGAACGAACCCCCCGGTGCGCGTGCCCGCGTTGCCTTGTCGGGCCTGACGATCGCCGAGTATTTCCGCGATACCGAAGGGCAGGACGTGCTGTTCTTCGTCGACAACATCTTCCGCTTCACGCAGGCGGGTTCGGAAGTGTCGGCGCTGCTCGGCCGCATCCCGTCGGCCGTGGGCTATCAGCCGACGCTGTCCACCGACATGGGTGCGCTGCAGGAGCGCATCACCTCGACCAACAAGGGCTCGATCACCTCGGTGCAGGCGATTTACGTGCCTGCGGACGATTTGACTGATCCGGCTCCAGCGACGTCATTTGCCCATTTGGACGCAACAACGACGCTGAACCGTGCGATTTCGGAACTCGGCATCTATCCGGCGGTCGATCCGCTCGATTCAACGTCACGCGTTCTAACCCCTGCGGTTGTGGGTCAGGAGCATTATGATACGGCGCGCAAGGTTCAGGAAACGCTCCAGAAATATAAGTCGCTGCAGGATATCATCGCCATTCTCGGCATGGACGAATTGTCCGAAGACGACCGCCTGACCGTCAGCCGCGCACGCAAGATCCAGAAGTTCCTGTCGCAACCCTTCCACGTCGCCGAAGTCTTTACCGGCATCAGCGGCAAGTTCGTGCAGGTCGAAGACACGGTGAAGTCGTTCAAGGCGGTCGTCGATGGCGAATATGATCATCTCCCTGAAGCCGCGTTCTACATGGTCGGCGGCATCGAAGAAGCTGTCGCCAAGGCGCAGAAACTGGCCGAGGACGCCTAAAAGTGGCGGACCTCCACTTCGAACTCGTCACCCCCGAGCGCGCGGTGCTCAGCACGGATGCGCACATGGTCGTCGTCCCCGGTAGCGAAGGCGACATGGGCATCCTTGCGGGTCACGCACCAGTCATGACGACCATCCGCGACGGTGAAATCCGGATTTATTCGAACCCGACAACAGTGGTGCAGCGCATCACGGTTGCAGGCGGTTTTGCCGAAGTGAACGAAGCCGGGCTGACGGTTCTGGCGGAACAGGCAACGCTCGTCGCCTAGGGGTGCCGATTACTTGCTAACCATCGGAAGATAGTCGAACCGGTAGGGCTTTGTCCCGTCGAGCAGCGAAATCTCGGCTCGAAGCATTTTCCCGTCACGCCAATAACGAACCCGCTGCGGGTAATCATGCGCGGTATTCTTGAACGTAACCGACGTCGCTGTCTGTTCGCTCATGCAGAATTTTGTTGCTGGCTGACCGCGCGGCATTGCCCAGAATGCGAGCTTGCACTCGTCGTCATAGGCGATGCGGGTGTGCTCCCAGACAATCAGCCTATCGGCTTTGCCCATTCGGGCTGCACCGATCATCATTCCGCCGCGCGGCGCCGTCCAATATTCGTCGCCCCAGTCGGTGCCGTTCTGGAAAGCCCACGCGCCTGTCATCCAAGCGGGCAACGGAACGGCTGTATCGGCAAACAGAGCGCTCGGCACCAAGGCTGCAAACAGCATCAAGATGGCTTTCATATTGCCCTCCTATTCCTTGAATTCGTTATCCACGCGGCAATCGAATACCAGCCGTTCGTTCGGCGTCGATGGCAAAACCGCGCGGATCGCCGTTTCCATGTCGGCGACTGATTGGCGCTGTGCGGGATCAGGTGTGCACGCATTGTTCTTATAGCGTGTGCGGATCGCCCGCGCCTTGTCCATCGCGTCGGCCCCCATCAGGAAGCGCTCGATGGTATAGCGCGTTTTTGCGGGCTCGTAGCTCTGGATGGTGACAGTGGCTTCGGTGTTGGGGACGAAGGTCCGGCTCCAGACGCCTGCATTCGATCCATATTGCGTCTTGCCGTTCACGCAGCCGGTGTCCTGCCATTTCAGCGGGACGTCGTCGGTTTTTGAGACGGTAACGCGGCTGCGGTCAGCGCTGAACGAGCACATCTTCGTACCGTCGCCGATCGCCGCTGCCGCCGGGGGGGGCGGGGCGACGGGATGCGCGGCAGCATAGCGATCTTCAACATCGGATAGTTTGGGTCGCGTGAGGAAAGTCAGCACCGCGCCAACCGCAAGCGCACTGCCCAGCGCCATTCCTGCCCAGCCCATGCGGGGATTTTTCAACGCGAGTGAAACGCCACCGCCGCCCAGCCCGAGGACACCCAATGCGAGCAGAAGCGCCGCAATGGCCATCGCATTCTCGCGCTCGCCAATAATGTCATCGCGCAGCTTCGCTTTTTCGGCCGCTGCTTTGGCCACATCGCCCTCGGCGCGCTTGGCCTCGAGCGCTGCCGCATCCTGATCGGCGCGGGTCAGCGCGGCTTCGCGCGCGGCGACATCGCTTTGTGAAACGCACGGCGCCGTCGAAACCGACACCGGCACTTTTGATTTCGCCAGAAATGCAGCGACTTCGCGCGCTGAAATCGCAAAGGCAAAAGTCGAATCAATCCCCTCGCTGATCGACAGGAAGCTGTTGATGCCGACGACGCGACCGCACGCATCAACGACCGGTCCGCCCGAATTGCCGCGCCCGATGGCGGCATCGTGCAGGATCGTGTCAAACCGTTCGTTGGTTCGCCGCCCGCCGATATTGCCCAGCGTCTTGACCGGCGATTGCGGGCGGATGACATCATCGACGCCCGATGCCATCGCGCGGTCAACGCCATAGGGATAGCCAAGGGCTGCCACCGCGGCGCCATCGGGCATCGTGCCGCTATAGATTGTGGCCGGCGTGATCGCCCCCGATTTGAGCGCAACAATGGCAAGATCAAGCGCCGCTGAATACGCCACGACTTCGCCGACATAGCGTTTGCGCCCCTCGGACGGGACAATGCCGACAAAGCCGCCGCGCTCGACCGCGGCTTCGACAACATGCGCGTTGGTCAGAATACGGGTTGGTGAAATGGCAACGCCGCTGCCCATCCCCAGCGCTTCGCGTGATCCGGTTTCATCGGGCGCAAGCACGATCACGCGAACGACGCTCCGTGCAGCAGCATCGATGTCGGGGTTGGATTGAGCGATGGCAGTAGATGCAGCGGCAACCAAAGCGATGAAGAGCAATAGCAGTCGAAAGGTCATTTTGATCCCTCTGCGGCACTCGTCGTCGGCTTGTCAGCAGGCGCAACTGGCTCGGCGCGAGCCAACATCGCACGAGCTGCATCGCGCATCCCCGGCGAATGCGGATTGTTCAACAGCGGTGCAAGGACGGCGCGAGCTTTGCCGCGTTTGTCTGTATTGATGAGATAGTTTGCCAACGCAAAGCGCAAATTGGGCACTTGCGGGGCAAGCTCCAGCGCCCGGTTGAGGCCATCGCCCACGATTGAAGGGGGACGAATTCCCTCCTGACGGAATGTGTCATGATACTCCATCAGCGGAAATGGATCATCGGGCGCTGCGCGATTTGCTTTGATGACGAGGCTGCGCACTGCCTTCCATCCGCCGGGAAAGCTATCATCATCGCGCATGATGGCGGCGGCAATGCGCGCTCGCCGTAACAGACCTCTCGCATCGGTCGGGCGCAGCGCAAGGAAGGCATCATTTGCTTTTGTTGCAGCGGCAAATTGCTTGGCATCAAGTTCGCCTTCCGCCAGCATTTCGAGTGCACGCGGTTCACTGGGAAATCGAACATTTTCCTTGCGGATGTCTTCGACGAAACTGTCGATCTCTTCTTGCCGGTTCGAGTCATTCATGAAGCGGATGTAAAGCGGCATGAGGATGCTTTCAGCGGGTGTGACCGCTTCGGTTGTGATGTTTGCAGGCGGAAACGTAAGCCCGGTGATCTTGCGATAGCTGATCCGGTTGGCGTTCAAATATCGTTTGAGATCGGCTTGCAGCGTCGCTGTGTCGCCAAAAGCATCCTTGGCTGCTTTTTCTGCGGGAATGCCTTTGGCAAACGCCTTGAGATAAGTAGTGAGCTGCCCCTTTCGGGTTGGCTCGAAGCTAAGGTAATGCGTCATCAGCCAAGCGTAGCCATAAAAGCGCGCCGTTTCCTCATTGCTTAACTTCGTTGCATCGGCAGCAAACATCCTGTCCACGGGATAGGGCGCAAGGTTCACCAGCGATCCGGCACGATGATAAGCGGGCAAGCCAACCGCAATCGATCCGTCGAATTTGAAATCCGTGGTCGAATAATATTCGGCAAAACCTTCGACATACCAGGCGGGATAACCGGCGGCGAAATATTGCAGCATGAAATGATGGGCATATTCATGAAACAGGATTGTGTCGGAATCAGCGGAAAACTTGCCGCCTGATCCAAAGCTCTTGGGCGTTACAGCAATCGATCCGGCAATGCCCGGAGAGTAGAAGCCGGCGACATTTCCGCCGACTTTCCCGATCACGCGCTGAACTGCTGCTGTGTCGCGCACTGCGAAAATCACGAGTTTGTTCGGCGATGCTTCGGGGGTCGCGCCCGTTAACATGCGAAGAAGTGCGTCGAATTTCTCAACCCGTTCGGCGAAACCACGAAGCCGGTCGTCGGTCATATCGCCATAGATGATGAAATGATCCGACGTCGCCTTGCGCCATTCAGCATGGCTGACCGACGGTATCATAGCGAAAAGACAGATCAGCAAGGCGCGCAAAATCATCAAAACCCCCGCATTACGCATAGTATGTTTCGCGATGATGCCGCCATTCTTCAGACAAAACTATAGGGATCGACATCGACGGCAACGCGGACGCCGCGCGGCCATTCGAGCGCACCGAGCCAGTTGCGGATCACGTCCTGCACAGCAACCGACCGCCGGGCATGAACGAGCAGCCGCTGCCGGTGTCGTCCGCGCAGCATGGCGAGGGGGGCGGGGGCAGGGCCATAGGTTTCCATGCCATCGACCGTGGGCGCGGCGCGGGCGATCGCTTTTGCTGTCGCCTCGGCGTCGCGCAGGTTCTCGGACGAAACGATAATCGCCGCCATCCGCCCGAACGGCGGCGCATTGGCTTCGCGGCGGCTTTCGGTTTCGGCGGCGTAAAAGGCGTCGGCATCGCCCGACACCAGCGCGCGGATCACGGGCGCGCTGGGATCATGCGTCTGGACGAAAACACGCCCGGGCTTGGTCCCGCGACCGGCGCGTCCGCTGACCTGCGAGATCTGCTGAAAGCTGCGCTCCGCCGCGCGGAGGTCGCCGCCCTGCAAGCCAAGATCGGCATCGATCACGCCCACCAATGTCAGGTTCGGGAAGTGATAGCCTTTGGTCACGAGCTGCGTGCCGATCACGATGTCGATGTCGCCCGCTTCCATCCGCCCGACGAACTCGGCGGCCTTGGCGGGAGACCAGAGCGTGTCCGACGTGACAATGACGCGGCGGGCGGCGGGAAACAGCAGCGCAACTTCATCGGCAATGCGCTCGACGCCCGGGCCCACGGCAACGAGCGAATCCTCTTCCTTGCATTCGGGGCATTCGCGCGGTGGCGGCATCATGTGCCCGCAATGATGGCATTGCAGCCGTCCGATCAGGCGATGTTCGACCATCCACGCGGTGCAATTGGGACATTGAAAACGGTGCCCGCAGGTCCGGCACAGAGTCAGCGGCGCATAGCCGCGGCGATTGAGGAACAGCAGCACTTGCTCGCCGCGCGCCAGCACGTCGTCGATGGCGCGTACCAGCGTCGGTGCGATCCACCGCCCGCGCTCGGGCGGATCGCCGAGCAGATCGATTGCCGCAATCTCGGGCATTTCCGCCACGCCATAACGACCCGGCAGCTTGAGTTCCTTGTAATGGCCCAGCGTTACCTGCGCTTGCGTTTCGATGGCCGGGGTCGCGGTGGCGAGCACCACCGGACACCGCTCGAACCGTCCGCGCATCACCGCCACGTCGCGCGCATGATAATGGACGCCGTCTTCCTGCTTGAAACTGGTCTCATGCGCTTCATCGACAACGATCAGGCCAAGATTGCGGTAAGGCAGAAACAGCGCCGACCGCGCGCCGACCGTCACCAGCGCTTCACCGGATGAAATTGCCCGCCACGCGCGCCGCCGCTGTGACTGTCGCAATCCCGAATGCCACGCGACCGGCGCATGGCCGAAGCGCGCTTCGAACCGGCGCAGGAAGGGCTCGGTCAGCGCGATTTCGGGGAGCAGAACGAGCGATTGCCTGCCCGCGCGCAGAGCCGTCGCAATGGCTTCGAAATAAACTTCGGTTTTGCCGGAGCCCGTCACGCCGTCGAGCAGTGTCGGCGCGAAGGCTTCGGTCTGAACATCGGCAATCAACGCCGCTGCCGCTGCCGTTTGTGCGTCCGACAACGCCGGCGGTGCGAAGTCGGGATCGGGCAACGGATAAGGCGCATCGACTGTTACTTCGACTGATTCGATCGCCCCGATCCTGACCAGCCCGCGGATCACCGCATCGGAGACATCGGCGATAAGCGCCAGTTCGCGCACCAGCCCCTGCCGCTCGCCGATCCGCTCGAGCGCTTGCGCGCGTTGCGGGGTGAGGCGGACCTTGTGCTTTTGCGAAAGCAGGAGCTCTGCTAGCGAAGGCTTTGGTTCGGATCGGCAGGACTCCTGCTTTCGCAGGAGCGCAGGGCTCACGCGATATTCAACCACGACGCACCGGTCATCCAGCGCCGATGCACTCGCCAGTGCCATCCGCAAGACTGCTGCCGGGGGCGCAAGATAATAGTCCGCCGTCCATTCGATCAAGCGCCGCAACGGTGCCGCAATCGGCGGCAGATCATAAGCCGATACCAGATTGCGCAGCCGGTTATCGCCGACTTCGGCGTCCGACGGCATCCGCTCGGGCTCCCACACCACGCCCGCAAGCTGCCGAGGCCCGAGGGGCGCAAGGACAATCGAACCCGGCGCGACGGTCATGCCCTGCGGCACGCGGTAGTCGAGCGGGCCAAGCGCCGCATTGAGCAGAAGAACACGCGCGCGGGTCATCGCTCATCCTTAGCTGCAAATATGCGCGGCGGAACTACCCTGCGACGATCGCCCGAACCTGGAATGTGTCGATATATGGCTGGACCATCACAGCCTTGCCGTTTCCCGTGGCCCAGACACGGCAGAATTGCACGTGCATCGCCTTAAAAATGCTGCTGCTCCTCCTCCTTGTCATTCCCGCGCACCCGATTGCGGTCATCACGCTCTAACAGTTTATGCTGTCCTACTCGGGCTTAGTTTGTCATGACAGAATCTACAGGTTGTCGGGCGGTCATAGCACTTCAATTGCTACACCTCGATAGTGTGAACTTTGTGAACTTCGCTGCAAACAGGGCTGGAAAATACCGCATGAAATTCTTCGTTGATACCGCCGATACGGCCGACATTGCCGATCTTGCCGCGACCGGATTGCTCGATGGCGTCACGACCAATCCGTCGCTGATTGCCAAGTCGGGGCGGCAGTTCATCGAAGTGGTCAAGGAAATCTGCGGTCTCGTCGAAGGGCCGGTCTCCGCCGAGGTTGTCGCGCTCGACCATGCCGGCATGATGCGCGAGGCCGAAATCCTCCGCAAACTCGCGAGCAATGTCTGCATCAAAGTGCCGCTGACGATCGACGGCTTGAAAACCTGCAAAGCGCTGACTGGCGAGGGCACGATGGTCAACGTCACGCTGTGCTTTGCGCCAAACCAGGCACTGCTTGCGGCCAAGGCCGGGGCAAGTTTCATCTCGCCGTTCGTCGGTCGGCTTGATGACATCGGGCAGGACGGGATGGACCTGATCCGTGACATCCGCTTGATTTACGATAATTACGCCTTCGACACCGAAATCCTCGTCGCGAGCGTGCGCCATCCCGTGCACATCCTCGAATCGGCACGCATCGGCGCTGACGTGATGACTGCCCCGCCTTCTGTCATCAAAGCGCTGTTCAACCATCCGCTGACCGACAAAGGGATTGCCGGATTCATGGCCGATTGGGCCAAGACGGGGCAGAGCATTGGGTGAAAGCCAACCCTCTCCCCTCGCGGGAGAGGCGACTCGCGCTGCAGTGCGAGCGGGTGAGGGGGATAAGCGGGCTGTTTCCCTGATACCCCTCACCCCGCTCAGCTTCGCTGAGTCGCCCTCTCCCGCAGGGGGAGAGGGAATATTAGCGGCCTTCGCCCAGCATCTGACCCGCGACCGCCGTCGCTCGGTCCATACAGTGCGGGCCTATGTTGCGACTGCCGAACGGTTGAGCGATCATCTGGGCGTGGTCCGTGTCCCTGACGCACAGGAACTGCGCGCTTTTCTTGCGGCGCGCCGTGCCGACGGCCTGTGCAATGCCAGCGCCGCGCGTGAGCTGTCGGCGGTGCGCTGTTTCCTTGAATTCATTGGTGGCGCGGATGCCAATCCGCGGATGAAGGGGCCGCGCGTCAAGAAAGGCGTGCCGCGCCCGGTATCGCCTGCCGAAGCGATGGCGCTCGCCGAAGATGTTGCCGGGGCGCAGGATCAAGCCTGGATTTCCGCGCGGGATTGGGCGGTGTTGTTGTTGCTTTATGGCGCGGGTTTGCGGATCGGCGAGGCGACCGGGTTAACCGGCGCGATCATGCCACTGGGCTCGACATTGTCGGTGACCGGCAAGCGCGAAAAGACGCGGCTTGTCCCGCTGTTGCCTCAAGTAAAATTAGCCATCGAAACCTATTGCGAGCTTTGCCCGTACCGAATCGCCCGTGACGAAATCCTGTTCAGGGGCGCGCGCGGCGGGCCACTAAGCCCGGCGATCATCCGCCGCTCGGTGCGTGTGGCGCGGGGGCGTTTGGGGCTGGCGACGCGGACGACGCCGCATGCGCTCCGCCACAGCTTCGCCACGCATTTGCTCGCACGCGGTGCCGACTTGCGCAGTTTGCAGGAACTGCTCGGCCACGCGAGCCTGTCGTCGACGCAGATCTATACTTCGGTCGATGCGGCGCATTTGTTGGATGTTTATCGCAATGCGCACCCGAGGGCATGAAGCGCAAACGGGAAACAATCCGTATCCCTGAGCCTGTCGAAGGGCTGTCCTTCCTTTACAATGGCTGAGAAGAAGGACAGGCCTTCGACAGGCTCAGGACTGCGGTTCAAGCAAATCCTATCTGAAAGGCGGCTCGTTGAACGCCCGCAATTTGCGCGAATGCAGTTTCGCTCCCTCGCGGCGGAGTTCATTGCACGCCTCGATCCCGATCTGCATATGTTCGTTGATCGCGCGCTCGTAAAAGCGGTTGGCTTGGCCCGGCAGTTTCAACTCACCATGCAGCGGCTTGTCCGATACGCACAACAACGTCCCGTAAGGCACACGGAATCGATAGCCCTGCGCCGCAATCGTCGCGCTTTCCATGTCGATGCCGACCGCGCGGCTTTGCGAAAAGCGTAGTGCTGATTTCGAAAACATCAGTTCCCAGTTGCGGTCGTCGGTCGTCACGATCGTTCCCGTGCGCAGGCGACGCTTCAAAACTTCACCGCTCTCGCCCGATACAGTTTCGGCGGCGCGCGCCATCGCCTGTTGCACTTCGGCAATCGCGGGCACCGGAATTTCGGGTGGCAACACATCATCAAGGACATGATCATCGCGCAGATAGGCATGCGCGAGTACATAATCGCCGATGCGCTGCGAGGGGCGCAACCCGCCACAATGTCCGATCATCAGCCATGCTTCGGGCCGCATGACCGCCATATGATCGGTAATTGTCTTGGCGTTCGACGGGCCGACACCGATGTTGACCAGCGTAATCCCGCTGCCATCCTTTGCGCACAAATGCCACGCAGGCATCTGGTGCCGCCGCCATGCGCTGTCAGTGATCGCCGCCTCTGGGTCTTGCGTGTCTCGATCAACAACGACCCCGCCTGCACCCGACAAATGGGTGTAGTTGCTGTCGCCTTTCAGCTGCTCGATGGCCCAGCGGGCGAATTCATCGACATAGCGGTGGTAGTTGGTGAAGAGGACATATTTCTGGACGTCCTCGGGCGGGGTGCCGGTGTAATGCCGCAGCCGTGCGAGCGAGAAATCGGTGCGCAGCCCGTCAAACAGCGCGAGTGGGCGAGGGCCATCGACGCCGACGTCGAAAATGCCGTCGGCGATCTCGTCACCGATATGGGCAAGCTCGGTGGTCGGGAACCAGCGCGAAAGCTCGGTCGCACTGATATCGTCGAGGTCCATGTCGGCGTCGAGGACATAGGGGAAGGGGATTTCCTGTCGGCCGGTGCCCACTTCGACGGTTACGTCATAATCGGCGATCAGCAGGTCGAGCTGCTCGGTCAGATAGTCGGCGAACAGCCGGGGCTTGGTAACGCTCGTCACATAATGCCCCGCTTGCGTCAGCCGCCCGAACGACCGCGTCGGGACGGGGCCGTTTTCTTCGCCTGAATAATGGACGCGAATTTCGGGGTAAGCAAAACTGCCGTCGCTGCGCGCAGCGGCGTTCGGCCTTGTGCCATTGAGCACATAGGCCTGAATCGCCTCGCGCAGGCGGGTCGTTGCGGCGGTGAAAAGTGTGTCGAGCTGGTCGACGAGTTCGCGTCCTGTTTGGGACTTGGCGGATTGTGCTGTCATCGTCCGCGTCTATCCGCGAACGATGACAGTCGCAAGATAACGGCGTTTACAGCTGCTCGAGCATATACTCGGCGGCGGAAACGCGGAATTCGCCGCCTTCTTCGACGTTGAGCTGTTCGACCACGCCGTCGTTCACAACCATCGAGAAGCGCTGGCCGCGCGTGCCCATGCCGAATTTGCTGCCGTCCATTGTCAGGCCGAGCGCCGTCACGAATTCGGCATTGCCGTCCGCCAGCATGGTAACCGCCGCAGCGCCGCCAGCCTTGCCCCACGCACCCATGACAAATGCGTCGTTAACCGCTGTGCAAGCGATTTCGGCAATGCCCTTGGCGTGGAGCTCGGCCGCTTTTTCCACAAAACCGGGCAGGTGCTTGGCCGAACAGGTCGGGGTAAACGCGCCGGGAACCGAAAACAGCGCGACCCTGCGTCCGGCGAAATACTCGTCGGTCGAGACGGGGGCGGGGCCGGCGTCAGTAACTTTCGTAAGCATGCCTGCGGGGATTTTGTCGCCAACTGAAATGGTCATGAGTCGTCTCCTGAGAACTAGCCTGTCCTCTGCCCACTCGGCTCGCCGCATTCAAGGTCCGTCATGTGTTTTATTAACCGTTTCTAAACAGTTTTCGACAAGCATGGCGGTCCAAATCTGCGGGGGTCGATTGGGGTCAACAGGGAGTCACAAAAATGCTCAGAACACTCGTCATCGCAATCGCCGCTGCTGCCATCGTCGCGGCCCCTGCCCAAGCCTCGTGCTGGAAAGCCGACCAGGTGGCCGCCGCAAAAGTGCGTGATTTCGAAACCATGCTCATGGTCTCTGCGCTCCGTTGCCGTGCACACGGCAACATGCTTGCGCGCTATAACAAGTTTGTCGTTCGGGCGCGTCCGGCGCTGACACAGGTCAACGACACGCTGCGCAGCCATTTTGCCGAAAGCGTGGGGCAAAGCCGCGCACTGAATGCCTATGACAGCTATGTCACGCGCGTGGCCAATCGCTACGGCGCGGGCGCTGATGGCCTCAGTTGCAACGACCTGAGCTCGATCACCGATGCCGCTGCTAGTGAACGGCCGAGCTTTGAGGCGCTGGCCGCGCTGGCGGAGCGCGCGGGGGTTCAACCGCTTCTCGACGGCGGGCGATGCGCTGTCTCGGTTGCACGGCGATAACATATAAAGAAATCTTTATATTTGCTTTTGAACGGCAGCAACGGTAGGGCGCGGCGAATTCAAACCTGATCCGGAGATACCCCGTGGCCACTGCTGCTGTGCTGAATAACGCCGATTACGTCATTGCCGACATCGACCTCGCGGGCTTTGGCCGCCGCGAAATCGACATTGCCGAAACCGAAATGCCTGGCCTGATGGCGCTTCGTCACGAGTTCGGCGCGTCGAAGCCGCTGAAGGGTGCGCGCATCGTCGGTTCGCTGCACATGACGATCCAGACGGCGGTGCTGATCGAAACGCTGACCGCGCTGGGTGCAGACGTCCGCTGGGCCACGTGCAACATCTTCTCGACGCAGGATCATGCGGCGGCTGCAATTGCAGCAGCAGGTATTCCGGTGTTCGCGATCAAGGGCGAAAGCCTTGCCGATTATTGGGACTATGTCGGCCGCATTTTCGATTGGGGTACTGAAACCTCGAACATCATTCTCGATGATGGTGGCGATGCCACGATGTTTGCACTGTGGGGCGCAAAGCTCGAGCGTGGCGAAACGTTCGGTGAGCCCGAGAACGAGGAAGAAGTCGAATTCCAGCGTGCGCTGAAGGCGTTTGTCCGGGCGCGTCCCGGTTATCTGACCGAAACGGTCAAGAATCTGAAAGGCGTTTCGGAAGAAACCACCACCGGCGTTCACCGCCTGTATGAAATCGCCAAGAAGGGCGAATTGCCGTTCCCCGCGATCAACGTGAACGACAGCGTGACCAAGTCGAAGTTCGACAATCTTTACGGCTGCAAGGAATCACTCGTTGACGCGATCCGCCGCGCGACCGACGTCATGCTCGCGGGCAAGGTTGCCTGCGTGGCCGGCTTTGGCGATGTCGGCAAAGGCTCGGCACAGTCGCTCCGCAATGGCGGCGCGCGCGTGATGGTTACCGAAGTCGATCCGATCTGCGCGCTTCAGGCGGCAATGGAAGGATTCGAAGTCGTTACGATGGAAGAGGCCGTCACACGCGCCGATATTTTCTGCACCGCGACCGGCAATGCCGACGTCATCACCGCCGATCACATGAAAGCGATGAAGCCGATGTCGATCGTCTGCAACATCGGGCACTTTGACTCGGAAATCCAGATTGCCGCGCTGTCGAACTACAAGTGGACCGAAGTGAAGCCAGGCACCGATCTGGTCGAATTCCCGGACGGCAAGCAGATTTTGGTTCTTGCCAAGGGTCGCCTCGTCAACCTCGGTTGTGCGACCGGCCATCCGTCATTCGTGATGTCGGCGAGCTTTACCAACCAGGTGCTCGCGCAGATCGAACTCTGGACCAAGGGCGAGAATTACAAGAACGAAGTCTATGTCCTGCCCAAGCACCTCGATGAAAAGGTCGCGATGCTCCACCTCGAAAAGCTCGGTGTGAAACTCACAGTGCTCAGCGAAAAGCAGGCCGGTTACATCGGTGTCCCGACAACCGGACCGTTCAAGCCCGATCATTATCGGTATTAAACCTTCCCGCAGTGCTGAGCTTGTCGAAGCACGGTTCAAACGTCGGACCGTCCTTCGACAGGCTCAGGACTGCGGTGGAAATCGACGATTCCATTCGTTGAGCGACCCCTCTAAGGCAGTCGCAATGACCGGCTGCCCCGAAACATGATCGCGCTGACCACCACGCAAGCGACCATCGCGGGCGTCGTCCTCGCGATTTGGCTCTGCGCGGCTGCGTGGGCCGTGGTCACCGGTCTGCAAATGCGCAAGCGCGCTGAATTTGTAACCGATCAGGCCGATAGGCTGGCAGCGCTGCTTGAGTCCGCGCCGGCCTTGCCTTTGGTTGTGCGTGCGGACGGTCGGGTCGAGGCGCAGGCGCGGCTTGCCGACTGGCTCGGTTTGCCGCGCGTGCCAACGTTTATCGCCGATTTTGCGGGCAAGGATGCCGGGCTTTCGGAGACGGACGCGGGAACGCTGGTTGCCGAGATTTCGGCAGCGCAGCGGACGGGCAAGCCCTTTACGCTGTCGATGCGCGCGGTCGGGTCAAACCGCACTTTGCTGTTGCGCGGCAGCCCGGCGGCCAGTGGTCTTGGCGCGCGGGGTTCGGTGATTGTCTGGATATTCGATGCGACCGAAAGTCAGGCCGAAATCGGCCGTCTGGGCAGTGAAGTCACGCGGCTTGCAAGGGCGTTTGCCGCGCTGTCACAACTGATCGAGGCGGCACCGATCCCGATGTGGCATCGCGGGCCGGACTTGCTGCTGACGCTGGTAAATCGCGCTTATGTCGAGGCGGTCGATGCAACCGATGCCGACGATGTCATCGCGCGTGGCCTCGAACTTGTTGAACCCGGCACCGGGACCAGTCCGCTCGCCGCAGCAGCAGCGGCGCGCGATGCCGGTGAAACGCGTGCGCGCGATGTCCCCGCAACGATCAATGGTCAGCGCCGTTCGATGCGCGTCGTCGATGTGCCGTTGGGCGAATCGGGTGTGGCGGGCTACGCGCTCGACAATGACGAGCTGGACCGCGCGCGTGCGGCCTTCCGGCGTTTCGCTGATACGCAGCGCGATACGCTTGACCGGCTCTCGGCGGGCGTGGCGCAATTCGATGCGGACCGGACGTTGAGTTTCTGCAACCTGCCGTTCCAGCGGATGTTCGCGATCAAGTCCGAATGGATTGCGGATCGCCCCGAGTTCGACCGCGTCCTCGAACGGATGCGCGAAGCGGGGCGGGTGCCCGAAGCGCGCGACTTTCCGGCGTGGAAGGCCGAACGGCGCAGCTGGTTTACAGCGGTCGGCGGGGCCGAGGAAGAAGCGTGGCTCCTGCCGGGCGGCGCGCATTTGCGGGTGCTCGCGCAACCGCTGCCCGATGGCGGGCTGTTGCTGGTTTTCGAAGACCGCACCGAACAGATTCAGCTGGCGAGCGCACGCGATACATTGCTGCGCGTCCGCGAGGCGACGTTCGACAATCTCTTTGAAGCCGTCGGCGTGTTCGCGTCGGATGGTCGGTTGCATTTGTGGAACAACAAGTTTCGCGACGTCTGGGGCTTTGGTGACGAGATGCTGGCCAGCCACCCGCGCGTTGATACCCTCGCCGAAAATGCGGCATCGCGCCTGACCAATCCGGCGCGTGCGGCGCTGATCCGCGATCTGGTGCGCGGGGCAACGGTTGAACGCAAATCGCGCGGCGGGCGCGTCGCATTCAAGGACGGGCGCCATTTTGAATTCGCGGCTGTGCCTCTGCCGGACGGCAATGCGCTCTTTGCCATGCTCGACATTACCGACAGCCGGCGCGTCGAACGCGTCCTTCGCGAACGCGCCGATGCGCTGCTCGCCGCCGACAGGATGAAGACGGCGTTCGTGGCCAACATGAGTTACGAGCTGCGCAC
>JAYUQI010000212.1:0-2980 GCA_043756805.1 Sphingomonas sp. | reverse complement strand
GCCAGCCGTGCAGGAACATTTCCACGCCCGCATCCGCCCAGCGCCGCAGCTTAGCCTGAAACGCGGGCGCAGCAGACAAGGGCGCTTCGTCCCAATGATCGGGGACAACCAGCATAGCGAACGTCGCCGGGCCGACATGACGCTCGAGCATGTCCGCCAGCTGGTCGACATGGGCTTCGAATTTCGGGCCGACATCATGGATCGAGGCAAGCAGGCGACGGGTCATCAGCTGTTCCTAATCAAGTTTATCCGTTGATGCACGCTCGACAGTCGATGCGGCCTGCGCCTAATGTGCCGCTATGCAACCGTTCACGCGTCGCAGCCTGATTGCCGGAGCCGGAGCCGGGGCCAGTGCCGCGCTGACCCTGCCCGTGCTGGCGCAGCGGATGATCGATCTGGGTCTGCCGGGTGGCCCGAGCGCGCGACCGATGGGGCCGCGCTTCCCGCAAAAACGCGACATGATTGTCCAGCGGATCCATCCGCCGCTGCTCGAGACGCCATTTTCGGTTTTCAATCAGGGGCTGCTGACCCCGAACGACCAGCATTATGTGCGCTGGCACTGGGATTTCCCGACGAGCATTGACGTCGAGCGGTATCGCGTCGCTGTGTACGGGGCGGTGCAAAGCCCGCTCACGCTCTCGCTCGATCAAGTCCTGCGCGCGGGCAAACATATCGATTATAACGCCGTCAACCAGTGCGCGGGCAACGGTCGCGGTCTGTTCGAGCCGCGCATCGCGGGTGCGCAATGGGGGCCGGGCGCGATGGCCAATGCGCAGTGGCGCGGGGTGCGGCTGCGCGATGTCCTCGACAAGGCCGGAGTGCGAGCCAATGCACGCTTCGTTCGTTTCAAAGGGCTGGATCGCCCGCCGGTCGAGGGCGCGCCGCAGTTCATCAAATCGATTCCCATCGATGTTGCCCGCCGCGACGACACGATCATTGCCTTTGCCATGAACGGCACTGCGCTGCCATTGCTCAATGGCTTTCCACTGCGCATTGTCGTCCCCGGCTGGTATTCGACCTATTGGGTCAAGATGCTCAGCGACATCGAAGTGCTGACCAGCGAAGACCAGAATTTCTGGATGGCCAAAGCATACCGGATGCCCATCGCGCCCGTGAAACCCGGCGACACGGGCTTTGCGACCAAACCCATTTCGACGATGGTCCCGCGTGCCTGGATCACCAGCCACGCCGATGGCGCGCGTATCCCCAAATCTGTCAGCGGCATCGCGATGGGCGGCGATGCCGGGGTCGCGAAAGTCGAGCTGATCGTGCAAGATGGCGACGGTCATATTATCGAGGCGCAGCTTGACGCCGAGGACGGCAAATATGGTTTCCGGCGCTGGTCGGCCAATCTGCCGCCCGAACTCTATGCCGACAGCCGTATCGGCCCCCGTTGCACCAATGCCAACGGCGTCACCCAACCGCTCGCGCACAGCTGGAACCCGAGTGGCTATGCCCGTGACGGCGTCGAGTTCATCACGGTGAGAATCGCATGAGGGCCGCAATCATTGCTCTTTTCGCGCTTGCAGCCTGTTCGGAACAGCCGAAAAACAAATTCACCTTTACCGATGTCACCATCCGTCTGCCGCACGACACAGCGCAATTCCCCGTGCGTGAAGGCGTCGAAGCGATGAATGCCAATTGTGCCGGGTGCCACTCGACCTCGATGATCCTGCTTCAGCCCGCCCTGACCACCGAGGAATGGAAAGCCGAGATCAAGAAGATGCGCGAGGTTTACAAAGCCCCTATCGACCCCGCCGCCGAACCCGCGATCCTTGCCTATCTTGAGGCGACGAGTGCTGCTATTGCCGCTCAAGCGAAAGGTGATGCAAAATGACCCCGTGGCGTGACCATATCCATTCGGACCCTGCGATTATGGGCGGAAAGCCGGTCGTGCGCGATACCCGGATAACGGTCGAATTCCTGCTGAATCTTTTGGCGGGTGGCTGGGACGAACGCAAAATTATCGCAGAATATCCGTTCCTGAAATTCGAACATGTGCGGGCCGCTGCCGCATTCGCCGCCGAAATGGTCGATGAAGAACGCCATGTTGCGATTGCGCGGGCAAAAGCCGCTTGAGGCTGCTGCTTGACGAGAATATCGGTTCAACGATCGCGACGTCACTGGCAAGTTCAGGCCATGACGTTGTTCGCCAATCCGAAATTGGATGCGGCGCTGACGATGTTTCGGTGCTTGCCCGGGCACGCGCCGAAGACCGCATCCTGATTACTTATGACAGCGATCATGGCGAGCTTGTTTTCTATCGCGACTTACCCCCTCCACCGGCAATCCTTTACTTGCGCCTGGACCCAAAAAATCTTGAGCAGGCAATCGAAAGAATCGGTTGCGCTCTCGCCGCCTCGCCACTGAATGGCCATATCATTGTCATCGAGGATAATGATCTTCGATACCGAGCATTCCCCGACGGAGTTCCAAATGGCTGACTATGACTACGACGTCCTCATCATCGGCAGCGGCCCCGGCGGTTACGTCGCGGCGATCCGCGCGGCGCAATTAGGGCTGAAAACCGCGTGCGTCGAGGGGCGTGAGACTTTGGGGGGAACGTGCCTCAATGTCGGCTGCATCCCGTCGAAAGCGCTGCTCCATGCTTCCGAACTCTATGAAGAAGCGCATTCGGGCGCGCTCGCCAAGTTCGGCATCGACATCACGGGGGCAACGCTCAACCTCGACCAGATGCACGCCGAAAAAGCGCTGGCGGTGAAGGAACTGACCGGCGGCATCGCGTTCCTGTTCAAAAAGAACAAGGTCGACTGGTTGCAGGGTTATGCCGCGTTCACGGGCACTGACACGGTCGAGGTCGCGGGCAAATCCTACCGCGCGAAGAACATCGTCATCGCGACCGGATCATCAGTGACGCCGCTCCCCGGGGTTGATCTCGTGCCCGATGTGGTCGTCGATTCAACCGGCGCTTTGACGCTTCCCAAAGTGCCCGAGCATCTGCTCGTCATCGGCGGCGGGA
>JAYUQI010000211.1:0-2989 GCA_043756805.1 Sphingomonas sp. | reverse complement strand
GCGGTCGGTTGCGGCGTCGCTGCCAATGCCGAAAATGAAGTGCTGGTGTGCCGCTATTTCCCGGCAGGCAATGTCTGGGGCGAAAACCCGCTGGGGCGTTAGAATCAGATTTAATTTTACTGAACCGCATGCCTGAGCTTGTCGAAGGCCTGTCCTTCTTCTTGAGCAGCGGCTCCAAATAAGGACAGCCCTTCGACAAGCTCAGGGAAACGGAGAGTATCTGGTTCAATTCAGGAGAAAACGAGTCTAAAAAACAGCGGCGACGAGCCTGGCAAAAGCGTCGGCGCGGTGGCTGATCGCATGTTTGGCGTCCGGGTCCATTTCACCGAATGTCTCGGTATAACCATCGGGCACGAAGACAGGATCATAGCCGAAGCCGCGTTCGCCGCGCGGGGGCCAGACGAGAGTGCCCTGCACGCGCCCTTCGAACAGCGCATCGCTGCCGTCGGGCCAGCGCAACGCGAGGGTACAAACAAAGTGTGCACGGCGTGATACGTCTGCGCCGAGCGCTTGCAAGCGATCCTCGACTTTTTGCATCGCCATCATCCAGTTGCGCGGGCCGCCGTCTTCGGGTTCGGCCCAGTTCGCCGTGTAGACGCCGGGTTCGCCGCCGAGTGTTTCGACACAAAGGCCACTGTCGTCGGCGAGCGCAACGATGCCCGACAGGTCGCAGGACGACACGGCCTTGAGCAGTGCGTTGGCGGCAAACGTCGTGCCGGTTTCCTCGGGCTCGGGCAGATCGAGCGATGCCGCTGAGATAGGATCGATGCCATAGGGCTCGAGCAACGCCCAGATTTCGCGCACTTTCCCCGCATTGTGGCTGGCGATCACCAGCTTGCCGGGCTTGAGCTTGTGGCTCACCGCCCGGTGGCCCGGTCCTGCGCCGCGAAAATCTGGGTGCAGCCGATGCGCGCGAGGCGGAGGAGGCGGAGGAGCGCTTCCTCGTCATAGGTTGCGCCTTCGGCGGTTGCCTGAACCTCGGCGATGTTGCCGTCGCCGATCAGGACGAAATTGGCGTCGGTATGCGCATTCGAGTCCTCGATATAGTCGAGATCGAGAACGGGCGTCGCTTCGTAAATGCCGCAGCTGATCGCGGCGACTTTTTGCTGGATCGGGTCGACCGAGAGTTTGCCGTCCTTGAGCAGGCTATCGACGGCAAGACGCATGGCGACCCATGCCCCCGAGATCGATGCCGTGCGCGTGCCGCCGTCGGCCTGGATAACGTCGCAATCGAGCGTGATCTGACGCTCGCCGAGCAATTTCATATCGACAACCGAGCGCAAGGAACGACCAATAAGACGCTGAATTTCCTGCGTCCGGCCCGATTGCTTGCCTTTGGCTGCTTCACGGTTGCTGCGCGTATGGGTCGCGCGCGGGAGCATGCCATATTCGGCCGTAACCCAGCCTTCACCCTTGCCACGCATGAAGGGCGGGACGCGATCTTCGACGCTGGCGGTGACAAGGACACGGGTCTCGCCGAAACTGATCAGGCACGACCCCTCGGCATGTTTGGTGAAAGCGGGTTCGATGGTGATGACGCGCATTTCGTCGGGCGCACGGCCAGAGGGTCGCATATTTGACTGTCCTAATCGTTTGAAGGGGCGCATCTAGCGGGGGGACTGAATGGGGACAATGTCTGATGAAAACTGTTTTGCTGATTATCGGAGTGCTGACACTGCTGATGGGATTGCTTTGGATCGGGCAGGGCTTTGGTCTCGTCATGTGGCCGTCGTCCAGTTTCATGCTGGAGCAGAAAATCTGGGCTTTGTGGGGCAGTTTGTTGGCGCTGATTGGTGTATTGCTGATTTGGCATGTGCGGCGTTCATAGGTGCCCCGTATCCCTGAGCTTGTCGAAGGGCTGCACTTACTTTGCCATGGTCGAAAAGAAGGACAGGCCTTCGACAAGCTCAGGCATACGGTTTTTGTTTTGATCCATCTCTCTATATTGCCGGAATGACCGCTCCCGTTACCGAACTGACCGACCGTGCACGCGATGTGTTTCGCATCGTTGTGGAAAGCTATATCGATTCGGGCCAGCCGGTGGGGTCGCGGACGATTTCGAAATTGTCGCCGCTGAACCTGTCGCCTGCGTCAATCCGCAATGTCATGCAGGATCTGGAAGAGTTCGGTCTGCTCGCAGCACCGCATACGTCGGCGGGGCGGATGCCGACCGAGAGCGGGCTGCGGCTGTTTGTCGACGGGATGATGCAGGCAGCGGAACCTTCGCTTGAGGAACGGACGGTTATCGAGTCGCGGCTGTCGGTCGGTGGTCCCGTCGAGGGGGCATTGGCGGCGGCGACCTTGGCGCTGTCGGGCTTGTCGGCCTGTGCGGGGATCGTCCTGGTCCCGGCGCATGAAGTGCGGCTGAAGCAGTTTGCTTTTGTGCCGCTGAGCAGGGAACAAGCGCTTGCCGTGCTGGTCGGCGATGACGGGTCAGTCGAGAATCGGGTCATTGACCTGCCGCTGGGCATGGTGCCGTCCGATCTCGTCGACGCGGGAAACTACATGACGGCGCAATTGTCGGGCCTGACGCTGGCCGAGGCGCAGGCGCGGGTCGGGAATGAATTGAAGCGGGGCCGGGCCGCGCTCGACAAAACGGCGCAGGGGCTTGTGGAAAGCGGGCTTGCCGTCTGGACGAAGGACGGCGCGGCCCGGCCCGTGCTGATCGTGCGCGGCGCGGCGAATCTGATCGACGATGCCGCTGCGGCCGATCTTGAACGCGTGCGCCAATTGCTCGACGAGATCGAGGGACAGGAGGAAATCGCGCGGTTGCTCGACAGCGCGCGCGAAGGGGCCGCGACCAAAGTTTTCATCGGTAGCGAGAATAAATTATTCGCGCTTTCGGGGTCATCGGTGATAGCAGCGCCCTATCGCGGACGCGATGGCCGCGTGGTTGGCGTCGTGGGTGTTATTGGGCCAACGCGCTTGAATTACGCGCGCGTCGTTCCCATGGTAGATTTCACCGCACAAACCTTATCGAGATTGATGA
>JAYUQI010000210.1:0-3003 GCA_043756805.1 Sphingomonas sp. | reverse complement strand
AACGCGTTACCGACGTCGAGATTCGGCTGAACTTGCCCAAAACCTTGGTCGGCAAGCTCAGCCGCAAGGAGCTGGTCGCCGAGGAGCGCGCCAAGGCAGCGGCTTGACCCCCGCGCCGCCGCCCGTCACTACGCTTCGCATGGCCGAAGATCTGACTGCCCTATCGTTCGAGGACGCACTCAAGCGTCTGGAGACCATCGTCCAGCGCCTTGAAAGCGGCGATGCAAGCCTTGATGAATCAATCACACTTTACACTGAAGGCGATGCGTTGCGGACGCAGTGCGAACGCCGGCTGAAGGGTGCACAGGCGCGGATCGAGAAAATCAGTCTGGGCAGTGACGGCGCGCCCACTGGCACCACGCCGTTTGACGGGAGTTAGGAACGTGATGGGGGTGGTTGCACCGATATTGGGCGATGCGCTGGCGGACATTGCGCGCGATGTCGATCGGCTGTTCGACACATTGCTGCCGGTGCCCGATGACCAGCGCGCGCCGCTGTTCCACGCCATGCGCCATGCCAGCATTGGCGGCGGCAAACGGCTGCGGCCGTTGCTGGTCGTCGCGTCGTGCGCGCTGTTCAATGTCGACCGCGCGGCGGCACTGCGCGTTGGCTGCGCTGTCGAGGCAATCCATGTCTATTCGCTGATCCACGACGATCTGCCGTGCATGGACGATGACGATATGCGGCGCGGCAAGCCGACCGTGCACAAGGCGTTCGATGAAGCGATTGCCGTGCTGGCGGGCGACTCGCTGCATGCGCTGGCGTTCGAGTTGGTTGTCGACGAAGCGGTCAACACAGATCCGTTCGTCCGTATTGAACTTGCCGAAGGGTTGGCGCGGGCAAGCGGGCCATCGGGCATGGCAGGCGGGCAGATGATGGACATTGCCGCCGAAACGCAGACGTTCGACCTGAACGGCGTCACCCGGCTTCAGCAGATGAAGACCGGCGCGCTGATTGCATTTAGCGTCGAAGCAGGCGCGATCATGGGCCGCGTGCCGCCCGAAGGGCGCGGGTCGTTGCGCGGCTATGCCCGCGATGTCGGTCTCGCGTTCCAGATTGCCGACGACCTGCTTGATGAAGAAGGTGACGAAGTGCTGGCCGGCAAAGCGCTGCACAAGGACGCGGCGGCAGGCAAAGCGACGTTTCTGTCACTGCTCGGCGTCGACCGCGCCCGCGCGCAGGCGCAGATGCTGGTCGATCAGGCCATATCGCATTTGAACAGTTTCGGCCCTGAAGCCGAGCTTCTCCGCGCCATTGCCCGCTATTCCATCGAACGGGATCGGTGATGACTGACTTGGCGTTGCGGCTTGCTTATGGTTTTAACATCCTTGTTCTCGCGCCTGTGCTGTTCGGACTTTATACGCATCAAGGGTCTGGCGTGATTGCCGCGCTGGGCGGCGGCATTCAAAATGTCGACGGTCTAAGGCTGCTCGTCGCCTCGTTGTGGCTTGCCGTTCTGGTCATGTCGATTGGAGGACTGTTTGCGCCGCGCCTGTTTGTGGCGCTCCTCGGGTTTCAGGTCATCTACAAGTCAATCTATCTCGCAACTTATGTTGCGCCCGTTGTGGCCAACCAGGGTTGGAACGCAGCACCGCAGGGACCGGCCATCATTTTCGCGATCATCATTGCCATTTACCCGTTCATTATCTGGAAGGCTTGGGCATGACTGCGACCCGGATTGGCGTTTACCCCGGCACCTTTGACCCCGTCACACGCGGGCATATGGATATTATCCGGCGCGGTGCGAAGCTGGTCGATAAACTGGTTATCGGAGTAACGACCAACCCGTCGAAATCGCCCATGTTCACCATTGAAGAACGGCTGGCGACGGTTGCGCGCGAAACGGCGGACATCGCGGGTGTCAGCGTTGTGCCCTTTGACCTGTTGCTCATGGATTTTGCCGAGCAGCAACATGCCAGCGTCATCATCCGCGGCCTGCGCGCCGTCGCGGATTTCGAATATGAATATCAGATGGCGGGGATGAACCAGCAACTGAACAACAAGATCGAGACCGTTTTCCTGATGGCTGACGTCGCCTTGCAGCCGATCGCCAGTCGCCTCGTCAAGGAAATTGCGCTTTATGGCGGGGCGATCGGCAAGTTTGTCATGCCAACCGTTGAAGCCGAAGTGGTTGCCCGCGTCGAAACCATTGGACGCAAGGGTCGTTGACGTTCAGGCAGCGGTCAGTTGACCATATTATTTTATCGCGTTTCCCGGAGTTGAACCTTTGAAGATCTTTTTGACTGCGTTCATGGCTGTTCTCGCGCTGGCCAGTCCTGCGCTCGCCAAGAAAAAGCCCAAGCTGGCACCGCGCACCATTGTGACAACAACGATTGTCGAGCCTGCCGCAACGCCCGACAATCTCTGGCATATCCAGCTGTCGACCGGCGGTACGGTCGTCGTGCTCTTGCGGCCCGACAAGACGCCAAACCATGCCGCGCGGATCAAGACGCTGACGCGCGCGGGCTTTTATGACGGCCTGTTGTTCCACCGTGTGATCGATGGTTTCATGGCGCAGACCGGCGATCCCAAGGGCACGGGTGAAGGGGGCTCCTCGCTGCCTGATGTAAAGGCCGAATTCAACGATATGCCGCATCTGCGCGGCACCGTGTCGATGGCGCGGTCTGAAAGCGTGGACAGCGCGAACAGCCAGTTTTTCATCGTTTTCTTGCCTGTCCTGCGCCTCGATGGGAAATATACGCCGTTCGGGCGCGTCGTCTCCGGCATGCAATATGTTGACCTGATCGAACGCGGCGAGCCGCCCGCCAACCCGGCAAAGATCGTCAAAGCGTGGATCGAAGCCGATGGCCCCAATGCGCCGCGTGTGTCGTTACCGGCGCCAATGATGGTTGCGCCACCCCAGGCGTTGCCATCAGGCGTGCCGCCGAAGTAAACTTTACACCGTTCGGGCTGAGCCTGTCGAAGCCCTGTCTTTCTTTCTGCGCCTTTAGCACTCGAGAAGGACAACCCTTCGACAAGCTCAGGGCGAACGGATTACTTTAT
>JAYUQI010000209.1:0-23448 GCA_043756805.1 Sphingomonas sp. | reverse complement strand
CTCGAAAATGCCGGGGGTATCGACGAGCAGGATCTGGGTGTCGCCTTCGATGGCGATGCCCATCAGGCGGACGCGCGTCGTCTGTGCCTTGGGGCTGACGATGGCGACTTTCTGGCCGACGAGCGCGTTGACGAGCGTGGATTTGCCCGCGTTGGGCGCGCCGAGAATGGCAACGAGGCCGCAGTGTTGGGTCATCTGTGTTTCTTTTCTAACCGTGCTTCGACAAGCTCAGCACTTCGGTTTTTTTGGTAGGCTTGGTCTTCCACAATCCGCAGTCCTGAGCCTGTCGAAGGACGGTTCAAATCCTCAACCTGCCAGTTTCGCGAGAGCAGTTGCACCAACTCCCAATCTCCATCGATCAGCGCCAGCTTTTTCGGTCGCGACCAGCCTTTCAAACGATGCTCGGCTTCTTTGGCTTCAAGCCTGGTTCCGAACGCTTCGGACCAAACGAGCGTTACCGGTCGGCGCTTATGGGTATAGCCGGGAAAATGTCCGGTCTGATGCTGGCCGATACGTTGCTCCAGATTGTCCGTATGCCCGACGTAGAATGTGTTGTCGCTGCATCGCAGCATATATGCCCAAAAGGTCATTGTTGCACCAGATCTAACCGTGGTTGACCTTCGGTCGCCTTCGGCTCGACAGGCTCAGCACTTCGGTTAACGGGTATAACCAGCCGCAGTCCTGAGCTTGTCGAAGGGCGGTTCACGTTCATCGCAACTGGTCCAATAATGCCGCCGCTGCCGCTGTCTCGGCTTCCTGTTTCGACGCGCCCGTGGCCGAGGCTTCGCCGGCGCTCCCCAAACTAACCGTGACGGTAAAGCGCGGCGCGTGGTGCGGGCCGCTGCGGTCTGTGATCGTGTAGGCGGGCGGGCGGCGGTTGTGTGCGGCGGCCCATTCCTGAAGCGCGGATTTGGGGTGGCGCGGGGCATCGACATGGCCTTCGACGAGCGCAGCCCAATGGGTGCGGATGAAGGCTTCGGCGGCGTCGAAGCCATGATCGAGATAGAGCGCGCCGATCAGCGCTTCGGTGACGTCGCCGAGGATGTTGTCGCTGTCGAATGCGCCATCGTCGCGGGCTTGCTTGCCGAGTTTGAGATGGGCGGAAATGCCGATGTCGCGGGCGACTTGCGCACAGGCAAGGCCGGTGACGAGGCTGTTGAGGCGGCGCGAGAGTTCGCCTTCGGGTTCATGCGGATAGGCCGCGTATAGCCAGCGCGCGATGGTCAGCCCCAGCACGCGGTCTCCGAGAAATTCGAGCCGCTGGTAACTGTCGCCGCCCGCGCTGCCATGTGTCAGCGCGCGCTGGTAAAGCGCAAGGTCTTGCGGCGCGGCACCGAGCGCATCGGCAAGCCAGTCGGCCAGCGCGGTCAGAAGCCTTCCCCGATGCGCTCCCACCGCGCGGCGGTAAACCAGGTCCACGGCAGCACCCAGCTTGCCGAGCCGTCGGTGGAGAAGACCGAGACCGTTGCTTTGCCGACGAGGTTTTCCATCGGCACGAAGCCGAAGCCACCGGCTTCAAGGCGGCTGTCGGCGGAGTTGTCGCGGTTGTCGCCCATCGCCAGAAACTGGCCCTGCGGCACGGTGTAAACTTGCGTATCGTCGGCTCCGATGGGGGCAAGATCGAGGACGTTGTAGCTTTTGCCACCGGGCAGCGTTTCGCGATATTGTGGATAGCGGCAGCGGCGCTTGCCGTCGCTCGCGGTTTCGGTGAACTGCGGGCCGTAGCACTGCGTATTTGGTGTCTCGTCGACAAGGAAATCGGCGATACGCTTTTTCAGCACGGGTTGGCCGTTGATGAACAATTGCCCGTTCTTCATCTGGACCATGTCACCGGGCAGGCCGATGACGCGCTTGATATAGTCGATCTGGTTTTCGGGCGGCTTTTTGAAGACGACGACGTCGCCGCGCGTCGGCACTGACCCGAACAGCCGGTCGGGCCCCGGGATCAGCGGGAGCGACCAGGGAAAGCTGTGCTTCGAATAGCCGTAATTCCATTTGGTCACGATCAGATAATCGCCGGTCAGCAGGCGCGGGACCATCGATTCGCTCGGAATGCTGAACGGCGCAAAGATGAAGCTGCGCAGGATGAACACGAAAATGCCGAGCTTCAGCAGGAACTGAAGGAAATCGCGCGTTTCGGATTTCGCCTTGGGTGGCGTATCAGTGATGATGTCAGACATTGATGCGCGCATTGCGGCGCGGGGCGGAAGCCGTCAAGCACGCGAGCCTGATTCGAAGGGAAGATAATGCACGACTGGACTGCCATTGACGCACTGCCGCATGAGCCGCTGACGGCGCTGTTTGCGGGCGATCCCGACCGGTTGGCGCGTTTGTCCGTCACCCAATCAGGCATATTGTTCGATTTTTCGAAGACGCATTTGTCGGCAGATGCGCTGGCGGCGTTCGAGGTGCTGGCGGTACAGGCGGGGCTTGCGGTCAAGCGCGACGACTTGTTCAGCGGGCGCATCGTCAACCCGAGTGAAGGCCGCGCCGCCGAACATAGCGCCGAACGTGGCGAGGGCGCGCCCGAAAGCGTTGCCAGCGCGCGCGCACTGCACAGCCGGATGCGCGCGCTGATCGACGCGATCGAGAGCGACGCGCTGGGGCCGGTGCGTCACATTCTGCATGTCGGGATCGGTGGGTCGGCGCTGGGGCCGGACCTGATCGTCGACGCGCTGGGCCGCGATTCGGACCGCTATGATGTTGCGATTGTCTCGAACGTCGATGGCTGCGCGCTCGAGGAAGCGTTTGCGCGCTTCGACCCGTCGGCAACTTTGCTTGTCATTGCATCGAAAACTTTCACGACGACCGAAACGATGCTCAACGCGGCATCGGTCCTGCAATGGATGGAGGAAGACGGGGTTGCCGATCCGATGGGTCGCGTGATTGCGCTGACCGCCTATCCCGACGCGGCCGTGGCGTGGGGCGTCGATGAAACGCGCGTGCTCCCGTTCAATGAAGCCGTTGGCGGGCGCTATTCGCTCTGGTCCTCGATCGGCTTTCCCGCGGCGCTGGCGCTGGGCTGGGGCGATTTCGAGGAATTGCTCGAAGGCGCAGCCGAGATGGACCGGCATTTCCGTCTGGCGCCGCTCGGTGAAAACGCCCCCGTTCTCGCGGCGTTCGTCGATCTGCTTTATACGCAGACACGCGGCTGTGCGACGCGCGCGGTCTTTGCCTATGACGAGCGGCTGCGGCTGCTGTCGAGCTATCTCCAGCAGCTCGAAATGGAATCGAACGGCAAATCAGTGATGGCGGACGGCGCGCCTTTGGGTCGGCAAAGTGCGGCGATCACGTGGGGTGGCGTGGGCACCGACGCGCAACATGCGGTTTTCCAGTTGCTGCATCAGGGGACGCGGGTCGTGCCCGTCGAGTTTGTCGCCAGTATCGAAGCGGGCGACACGCTCGACCCCGAGCATCACCGCATCCTGCTCGCCAATTGCTTTGCGCAAGGGGCAGCGCTCATGGCGGGGCGCGCGGCCGAGGACGGCAACCGCAATTACCCCGGTGACAGGCCTTCGACCACGATCCTGCTCGACGACCTCGATCCGCGCACGATGGGCGCGCTGATCGCCTTTTATGAGCAGCGGACGTTTGTGAATGCCGTCCTGCTCGGGCTCAATCCGTTCGACCAGTTCGGGGTCGAGCTTGGCAAGGACATGGCCAAAAAGATCGATGATCCGGCAGCGCGTGCCGGGTTCGACGCCTCGACGCAGGCGCTGATGGCAAAGGCAGGGATTTAGGGTTATTTTTGCGCCGCTCAATACTTACATCATCATAGTCCTGAGCCTGTCGAAGGGCGGTTCGATGCGTGAACCGTGCTTCGACAAGCTCAGCACTGCGGATTTTCTAAACTGGGGCACTTAATGAACAAATACGATTACGATCTTTTCGTCATTGGGGCAGGGTCGGGCGGCGTGCGCGCGGCGCGCGTTTCGGCGGCGCATGGTGCGCGCGTGGCGATTGCCGAGGAATATCGGGTCGGCGGCACCTGCGTCATTCGCGGCTGCGTGCCCAAAAAGCTGCTGGTTTACGGCGCGCATTTTGCCGAGGATCTGGCCGACGCGCGGCGTTTTGGCTGGAATGTGGAGGCGCCAACCTTCGACTGGCCGACGCTGCGTGACAATGTGCTCGAGGAAGTCACGCGGATCGAAGGAGTCTACGGCCAGACGCTCGCCAGCCACAATGTCGAGATTTTAAAGGAACGCGCGGTCCTGACCGGCCCGAACAGCGTCAAGCTGGCCAGCGGGCGCGAAATCTCGGCGGGCAAAATCCTGGTCGCGACCGGCGGCTGGCCGATCCGCCCCGAATTTGCCGGTGCCGAGCATGGCATCACGTCGAACGAAGTCTTCCATCTCGAAACGCTGCCCAAGCGCGTCGTGATCGCGGGCGGCGGTTATATCGCCAATGAATTCGCTGGCGTGTTCCACGGCTTTGGATCGCATGTCACCATCGTCAATCGCGGCGACCAGATCTTGCGCGGGTATGACGAGCAAATCCGCGATCGCCTGCTCCAGATTTCGATGACGAAGGGCATCGAGTTCCGCTTCAACGCGCCGTTCGAGAGCATCACGAAGCAGGATGATGGGCGCTTGCTGGTCAGGATGAAGGGGTGCGACGAGATCACGGCAGACCTCGTGCTCTTCGCGACAGGTCGCGCGCCCAATGTCTCGGGGCTGGGTCTCGAAGCGGTTGGCGTCGCGCTCAACGACAAGGGCGCGGTGGTCGTCGATGCCGACAACAAGTCGAACGTCGACAGCATTTATGCCGTGGGCGATGTGACCGACCGCATCCAGCTGACGCCGGTTGCCATTCGCGAGGGGCAGGCGTTTGCCGACACGATATTCGGCAACAAGCCGACCCGCGTCGATTATGACATGGTGCCGAGCGCGGTGTTCAGCCAGCCGCCGATGGCCGGTGTCGGGATGACCGAGTCTCAAGCGAAGAATAAACTCGGCACGATCCGGACCTATACATCGGATTTCCGCCCGATGAAGAATGTGCTGGCCGGACGCAACGAGCGCGCGCTGTATAAAATGATCGTAGACGCTTCTACCGATGTCGTTGTCGGACTCCACATGATCGGGCCGGATTCCGCCGAAATTCTTCAGGCGGCGGCCGTTGCGGTCAAGGCCGGGCTGACCAAGGCGCAGTTTGACGAGACCGTCGCGCTGCACCCGTCGATGGCCGAGGAACTGGTGCTCCTGAAATGATCCGAAGTTGGATTGCAGTGCGATGAACGTGACGTAGTTTATTGTTCATGCAACATTTTTCGTGCCGAAACTGTTTATCGCTGCGTAGTCCTTAGGAGACATGACGATGAAAAACCTTATCTTGAGCGCAGCAATGGCAGCCGTGACGCTGACGGCGATGCCAACATCAGCGTCGGCCCAGCGCCCCGGCAGTGCGGAGCGTGAATATCGCGAAGATGTTCGCGAAGCGCGGCGCGATTATCGCCAAGACCGCAAGGACGATCGTCGTCGGGCAAAACAGCGTGCCAAATGGCAGGAGTATCGCCGTTACGATTATAACCGCGCCGATCCGCGCTACGGCAACTATTATGCCGACCGTTATTACCGTGACGGCAGCTCTTACCAGCCACGGCAGCTGAGCTATAACGACCGGGTCTATCGCGGACAGAACGGCAATTATTATTGCCGCCGTTCGGATGGCACGACCGGTCTCATCATCGGCGGTGCTGTCGGTGGTTTGCTCGGCAATCAAATCGTTCGCGGCAGCTCCAAAACGTTGGCAACGATCATCGGCGCGGGTGCCGGCGCACTGCTCGGCCGTGAAATCGACCGTGGCGGCGTCAGCTGCCGCTAACGACACCCGCTAGCGACAAACGGGGCGGCGATCTTTCGGGCATCGCCGCCCCAACGCGTTTGTTAACGCTTTGCACGCTTTTTCGGGGTAGACGGCACGGATGCGCATCCGCTCTCCGAAGCGTGCCCGTGAGCATAAGGCCGATCCGGCCGATCATTACACGCGCATGGCCGACGAATTCGGCAGCCCGCGTCGCGGCCGCTATACGGCGTCTGACGACGGCGGGCCGATGACCGGCGGTCGCTTCTGGCTGCAACCGCTCACATTGTTCATTCTGTCGCTGTTGGCGCTGGTGCTGGTCAGCGGTCTCCAACTGTGGCGGCTGGGCTGGTTCGGCGTCTGGTTTGGCGCAAAAAGTGCGCAAGTCGATCGGTCGTCGAAGCGCTGGCAGCTTGACGGTCGAAGGGCAGCGCCGGTCGATCCAGTCATCACGGATGGTGATGATCCCGGCGCTGATCGGAGCACGCCAGAGCCCGAAGAAATCGACGCACCCCCCGTGACCGACTGACCGCTCTCGCATTGCGGGACAAATCGTCTATCGAACATCCAATCGAGGAGAGCGTTGATGGCGGGACTATGGTTTGACGAACTGACCGTGGGGCAGGTCTTTCACCATGCCATCCGCCGCACTGTGACCGAAACCGACAATGTCATGTTCAGCGCGATGACGCACAATCCCGCGCAGCTTCACCTCGACGAAGAGTATATGAAAGGCACGGATTACGGGCAGCGGATCGTCAATAGCGTTTTTACGCTTGGGCTTATGGTCGGTATCTCGGTCGGGGATACAACATTGGGCACCGCAGTTGCCAATCTCGGCTGGGATGAAGTGCGCTTTCCCAAGCCCGTTTTTCACGGTGACACGCTTCATATCGAAACCGAAGTGCTCGAATTGCGCGAGAGCAAATCGCGGCCTGATCAGGGCATCGTGACCTTTGCGCACCGCGCTTATAACCAGCATGACGAGCTTGTCGCGTCGTGCAAACGATCGGGGCTTCAGCGCAAGAAACCCGTCGCATGAGCCCGCTGCGCTCGTTGCTGTTCATTCCGGCCGACAGCGAGAAAAAGCTGGGCAAGGTCGATGCGTGCGGGGCCGACGCGGTGATTCTCGATCTGGAGGACAGCGTTTCGGCGGCGAACAAGCCGCTGGGTCGTGAACAGGTGGCGGCGTTTCTGGCGGCGCGCCCGCCGGGCAATCGCAACCCGCAACTCTGGGTGCGGATCAATCCACTCGACAGCGGCTTGTCGGATGATGATCTTGACGCGGTGGTGGGCGGTGCGCCCGACGGGATCATGCTGCCCAAGGCCAATGGTCCCGATGATGTGCGCGCGCTGTCGGATCGGCTCGATGTGCTGGAGGCGAAGCACGGCCTCGAACATGGCTCGATCAAGATCATCCCCGTTGCGACCGAAACCGCAATCGCCCCCTTTCATCTTGGGGGCTATGCAACCGCCAATCTCGTGCGCCTCGCGGGCCTGACATGGGGAGCCGAGGACTTGTCTGCGGCGCTGGGTGCGAGCACCAATCTCGATGCCAATGGCGAATGGGCGTTTACCTACAAGCTGGTCCGTTCGCTCACGCTGATGGCGGCGCATGCGGCGGGGGTTCAGGCGATCGATACGCTGTTCGTCGATTTCCGCGACGAGGCGGGGTTGCTGGCGGCCTCACGGACGGCGCGCGGCGAAGGATTTACCGGGCGTCTCGCGATCCATCCCGCACAAGTCGCCCCGATCAACGACGGCTTCATGCCCACCGCGAACGAGATCGCGCATGCGCAGCGCATCGTCGATGCCTTTGCCGCCAGCCCCGGCGTCGGGACTGTCGGGATTGATGGCAGGATGATCGACCGGCCGCATCTGAAAGCGGCGGAGAAACTACTGGCTCAGGCGCGCTCGAATACGGCGGCGATCCCCTGACCCCCACCAATGCACATTGTTTCGAGTCCGTAACGACCCTGTCTGCGAACAAGCTCATGCGTGAGGTTCGCCAAGATCCGACCGCCCGTTGCGCCAATTGGATGGCCGAGCGATATCCCCGATCCGTTGACGTTCAGCATGTCGTGACGGCTGTCATTCTCGCCCCAGCTCCACCCTTTGAGGACCGCAAGGACTTGCGGGGCAAAAGCCTCGTTGAGCTCGATCAGGTCGATGTCGTCCCAGCTTAAACCATTGCGCGCGAACAGGCGCTCGACCGCGGGAACGGGGCCTATCCCCATGCGTGCCGGGTCACAACCGGCAGCGGCCCAGCTGTGGAACCAAGCAATCGGCTCGAGGCCGAGTTCAGCGAGCATGTCCTCGGCGACCACGAAACAGGCCGCAGCCGCATCGTTCTGCTGACTGGCGTTGCCTGCTGTGACAACACCGCCCTCGATAGGCTTGAGCGCGCCGAGTGACGCGAGAGTCGCATCGGCGCGATAGCCTTCATCGTGGATGAAGAGCACCGGGTCGCCGCGCTTCTGCTTGACCGGCACGGGGACGATTTCATTATCGAACAGGCCGTTTGCCCAGGCCGCCGTCGCGCGCTGGTGGCTGCGCACCGCATAGGCGTCACACTGTTCGCGGGTAATGCCATAATCCTTCGCGAGGTTTTCGGCGGTTTCGATCATGCCGCTGATCACGCCGAAACGTTCGATGGATTGTGACATGACACGGCCGCGCGTCAGGCGGTCGTGCAGCGTGACGCCGCCCATTTTGGTGCCGCCGCGCAGGTCCGTCGTGTAATGCTCGACATTCGACATGCTCTCGACGCCGCCCGCGATGACGACATCAGCGGCCCCCGTCTGCACCATCATCGCAGCGTCGATGATCGACTGAAGGCCAGAGCCACAGCGCCGGTCAAGCTGGTAGCCCGGCACCGAAATCGGCAAACCGGCGGCCAGCAACGACCAGCGCGCGATGCACGGCGCTTCGCCATTGCCATAGCCTTGCGCGAAGACGACGTCGTCAATGCGTTCGGGGTTGATCCCCGTGCGATCGACCAAGGCGCGGATGATGACAGCGCCGAGATCGCCTGCGCTCACCGATGCAAGGCTGCCGAGGAACTTGCCGACAGGGGTGCGGAGCGGCGAGACGATCGCAGCGCGGCGAAGAGTCATGGCCGTGGTCCTTTGCAGAAGCGATCAGGCGACCGCGCGATCAATAGCGATGGTGCCGGCTGCAGGAATCGAACCCGCGACATCCAGTTTACAAAACTGGCGCTCTACCAACTGAGCTAAGCCGGCACATTTTTGTTGGCCGGATCGGACCGCCCGGAAGGCGGGCTACGATCCAACCGATGGCCCTATAGTGTCAGACGACGCCAAAGGTCCAGCCCTCGGTTTGCGCGACATCGTCAAGGCCTTCGGGATTCCAATATGCCGGGTCATGCGCAACCTTGCGCAGCCACGCGGCGGTCAGGATCGCGTCGGTGGCATGGTCGGTATAGCGCGGCAGCGGTGTATGGGATTGGCTGCCAAGGGCGTCGAGCGCGGTATCGAGCGATAGGCCATCGCGCATCTTGCTCAATCCCGCGCGCAGGCCAGCCTGGCGCGCGGCGAGGCTGGTATAGATTTCGACGATCACGGGGCCGGTTTGGGGAAGCGGGTCAAACGGCCAGACGGGGATGTGATCGGCAAGCCGGTTCAAGACGCGCATCCCCGTCAAACTGGATTTGCCGACTTGCGCCGCGCCGACAAGATTGAAGCAGCTGTAGGGCGACAAGCCATGGGCGCGCTGTCGTTCCTCGACAACGCGCAAGCGCCCGCGCCCGATGCCGAAGCGATCCCCGGTGCGGCCCGCATGGCGGCGGAAGTAGCGGCTGGCGTCGGCATGATCGACGAAACAACTGGCTGCGAGATGCGGATCATTTTGGCAAAAGTCGTCGACCAGCGCCCACAGGCTGCGGGCATCGGCGGGGCTTTCGGACCACGCAGGGAAATAGGCACCGGCGTCGGCAAATGGGAAAGCAGGCGAAAGGTCCATGCCGACCAGCGTGTCGTCCGGCATTTCGTTGATCAGCCAATCAAGGACATCCTGCCGCGACCAGATATGACCGGGACGGACAAGCACCGGGGCGTCGTTGCCCGCGCCGCAAAGCGCAATCGCAATCCCCGGCTGGCGCGGGCCGACAGCACCCGACCAGTCGATGGCAGCGAAGTGAGCAAATCTCGTGACTAGGGGGTGGTTCACCCCAAGCACCTAAGATTTTGGGTTTTGATTGTCGGCATTGGATTTTGAATAGGGTGATTGATAGCCACTCCGACTGTCGATGATGCGCTTTACGCCGTCACGATACATTTCGGTGCCGAAGTTGATGAGGAGACCAACGGGCAGCTGTGTAAGCCGGAGGTAGGTGAGCACTTGTTTTGAGTATACTTTCGCCAGCGTCTCGACAGACTTGACCTCGACGATCAGCGAATCTTCAATCAACAGATCAATGCGAAATGCATTTTCAATTGTTGTGCCGCGATATGTCGCTGAAAGCGAAACCTGCTGTTTGACTGAATATCCTGCTTCGCGGAGCGAAGAAGCGAGGAAGGCTTCATACGCCGATTCCAATAATCCCGGTCCGACGGTGCCATGAAGTTGAAACCCATGATCGATTACGGTCGTTACCAAATCTTCCAGATATACTTCGCCAATCACCGGTGCGATCCCTTAGGTTCTTCGGGTGAGTTTGTCTCAAGCCCGTTCCGAAGCCTATCCCAATGCGCGATGCGTTCGGCGATCTTGGCTTCGAAGCCGCGTTCGACGGGCTGGTAGAAGATGCCGGGTGTCATCTCGTCGGGCCAGTAGTTCGCGCCCGAAAAGCCTTCGTCGGTGTCGTGATCATAGGCATAGCCTTTGCCGTAACCCAGGTCTTTCATCATCCGCGTCGGCGCGTTGACGATGTTCATCGGCGGCATCAGCGATCCGGTGTCGCGCGCCGTTTTCCACGCCGCTTTCTGGGCCTTGTAGGCCGCGTTCGATTTGGGGGCCGTAGCGAGGTAGAGGCAGGCCTGAACGATGGCGAGTTCGCCTTCGGGGCTGCCGAGGAAATCGTAAGCGTCCTTGGCGGCAAGGCATTGCACGAGCGCTTGCGGATCGGCGAGACCAATATCCTCGCTGGCAAAGCGGACGAGGCGGCGCAGGACATAGAGCGGTTCCTCGCCGGCGACGAGCATCCGCGCCAGCCAGTAGAGCGCGGCTTGCGGATCGGAGCCGCGCAGCGACTTATGCAGCGCCGAGATAAGATTGTAATGCCCCTCGCGGTCCTTGTCATAAACCGGCATGCGGCGGTGGAGGAGTGCGGAGAGCGCCGCCGGGTCGAGCGGTTCTGTGATGTCGACCGAGAACAGAGTCTCCGCCTGATTGAGCAGGAACCGACCGTCGCCATCCGCGCTGGCGATCAGCGCGGTGCGCGCGTCGGCGGTCAGCGGCAGGGTTCGGTCTTCGGCGGCCTCGGCGCGGGTCAGGAGCTCGTCGAGCGCGGCGGCGTCGAGGCGGTGGAGCACGAGGACTTGGGCGCGGCTGAGCAGCGCCGCGTTGAGTTCGAAGCTCGGGTTCTCGGTCGTCGCCCCGACCAGCGTGATCGTGCCGTCTTCGACAAAGGGCAGGAAGCCGTCCTGTTGCGCGCGGTTGAAGCGGTGGATTTCGTCCACGAAGAGCAATGTGCGATGGCCCAGGGTCGCGGCGTCACGGGCGGCGGCGAAGACGCGCTTGAGGTCCGCGACTCCCGAGAAGACTGCGCTTAGCTTCTCGAAGCGCAGGCCGACGGCATCGGCGAGAAGGCGGGCGATGGTTGTCTTGCCAGTGCCGGGCGGACCCCAGAGGATCATCGAGGCGAGCTTGCCCGCCGCGACCATGCGGCCGATTGCGCCGTCGGGGCCGGTCAAATGGTCTTGGCCAACGACGTCGCTGAGCATCGCCGGGCGCAAGCGGTCCGCGAGGGGTGGCGGCGGGGCAGGGGCAGCGAACAAGTCGGACATTCGCCGACGAACTAGCCAAAAGCCACACAAAAGTCACACCAAGGATTTTTGCTCTTGAAACATTTCAAGATATATCTTAGATAGCTTTTATATTTGAAACGAAAGGCATGAAAATGTTTCACATGCATGGAAAGCGCGGATGCCGACCCGATAGTTCGGGGGCACGCGGATATTATGCTATTTGGGGGCAAGGCGGTCCCGGCGGCATGATGATGGGATATGGACGCGGCTTGCGTGGTGGACGCGGTGATGGCGGCGGACGTCGCCGGGTGTTCGACTCGGGCGAATTGCGACTCGTGCTGCTCAAGCTTATCGCCGAAGCACCGCGCCACGGCTATGACCTGATCCGCGAGATCGAGGAACGCACCGGCGGCGCCTATGCGCCGAGCCCCGGCGTAATCTATCCGACGCTGACGCTGCTCGGCGATATGGGCCTGATCGAGGAAGCCAAATCCGAAGGCGCAAAGAAGCAGTTTGCGATTACCGACGCGGGCAGCGCCGAACTGGTGGCGAAGGCTGATGAAGTGGCGACACTGCTCAATCGCCTTGCCGAAATGGGCAAGCAACGGGCAAAAACCGATGGCGCGCCGATCCGGCGGGCGATGGGCAATTTGCGCGCGGTGCTGCAAAACCGCCTGGTTGGCGACGATGTGACAGCGGAAACGCTGCACGATGTGGCGGCGATCCTCGATGAAGCGGCGCAGAAGATCGAGCGGCTTTGATGCATTTCCCCGACCAACGGGACAGAAGCGACGGGCTGGAAGCGGGAATGCCGTCGAAATCCGCCATTCAGATCTCCCGCCGTCCGATAATCTGAAGATATTTCGCTGCGAGCGCGCCGTTGACGGCATCCCACGTGTAAGCCCCAGCTGCCTGCTCGCCCGCCGCACCCGCCGCCCGCGCCAGCTCGCGGTGGGTTGCGTAGTGCGCGATGGCGTCCGCATAGCCCGCGATGTCGCGCCGTTCGATCAGGCGGCCGGTGATGCCATCGACGACAAGGCTGCGTGTGCCGGTGGCATTGGCGCCGACGACGGGCAGCGCGCAGGCCATCGCTTCGGACGTGACATTGCCAAAGGTTTCGGTGACGCTGGGTTGCAGCAGCAGATCTGCCGAGGCGACGGCGCGACCGAGATCCGTGCCGTTCTGATGCCCCGCAAAGATCGCATCGGGGACTTGGGCAGCAAAAGTGTCGCGCGCGGGGCCATCGCCGAGAACCAGCACTTTGTGTGCGACGCCGCGTGATTTCAGTGCGCCCACGGTTTCGACAAAAACATCGATCCCCTTTTCGAGGACCAACCGCCCGAAAAACAGGATGGTGAAGTCATCGTCCCCGATGCCCAGCGAGCGCCGCCAGTCGAGGCTGCGGCGGGTGGGATTAAAGACATGGCGATCAATGCCCCGGCCCCAGATGCCGATATCGAAATTCATCCGCTCGGCGCGCAGGACATCGGCAAAGGACTCGGACGGCGCGACGATGGCGTCGCATTTCCGGTAAAAACGGCGCTGAAGCGCGGTCGCGCCGCGCTCGAGAAAACCGACGCCATAATAGCGCAGATAGGTCTCAAACCGCGTGTGGACCGACGCGATAACGGGGAGGCCGCGTGACTTGGCATAGCGCACCGCGCTGTGCCCGAGGATTTCGGGCGACGAGACATGGATGATGTTGGGCCGAAAGGCATCCATATCGGCGCGCGCGGTATCAAGGCCGAGCGGCACGCGATATTCGGGGCGGAACGGCACCGGGATCGAGCGCACACCGACAAGATCGCCGGTGGGCGGAAAAGCGGGATGTTCGACCACCGGCGCATAAACGCGGACCGCCGCACCCTTATCGAGCAGCCAGCCAACGAGATTGTTGAGCGCGCGGTTCGCACCATCGCGGACATAATTGTAATTTCCGCTGGTCAACGCAATGCGGAGGTCGGCAATCTGCATAATAAGGGTCGTTACAGGGGCGGTACCGAAATTACCAACGGCATCCAAATTGCTATCGGGTGATCTAATATATCTATCGCCTGAAAATCTTATGCATTTGACATCGTCGGTGATGGTGAGAAGGCTTCTTCCCGATGACAAAGACCGACAATCTCGACGACATATTGACGCGGCACAGCGCGCGCGACGGTGCGCTGTTACCGATCCTGCATGATGTGCAAGCGGCGTTTGGCCATGTCAGCGAAGATGTGATCCGCGCGATTGCCGCCGCGCTGAACCTGACACGTGCCGAGGTTCATGGCGTCGTGAGTTTTTATCATGATTATCGCAGTGCGCCCGCGGACCAGCCGGTGATCAAACTCTGTCAGGCCGAGGCGTGTCAGGCACGCGGGGTTGCCGGGTTGCGGGCGATCGCTGATGCGCAGACGCGGGTGAAAGTCGAGCCGGTTTATTGCCTCGGGCTGTGTGCCGTGGGACCCGCCGCGATGACAGGAGCGATAGTTCATGCGCGGCTGGATGCGGGGCGATTTGCTGCGTTGATCGAGGCGCAGTTATGATTGTTCGGATCTCCGACGATGCGGTCGCGCTGGCCTGCGGCGCGGATGCGGTGGCGGCGGCGTTTGTCGCGGCGGGAGTCGCGGTTGAACGCGTGTCGAGCTGGGGCATGCAATGGCTCGAGCCGCTCGTCGAGATTGACGGTATTGGATACGGCGCGGTGACACCCGATCAGGTGTCGGCAATTCTCGACGGTAGCGCGCCGACCATAGGGCTGATCGAAGACCATCGCTTCATTGCCAAGCAGACACGGCTGACCTTTGCGCGGGCGGGCAAGACGCGCGCCTTGTCACTGGAAGATTATGCCGCGACGGGCGGATGGACGGGCCTTGAAAACGCGCGGGCGATGGGCGCGGATGCGACCATCGCAGCCGTCCTGCAATCGGGTCTGCGCGGGCGCGGCGGCGCGGGGTTTCCTGCGGGCATCAAATGGCGGACCGTCGCTGATGCGCCTTTGTCCCCGTCCGCCCAACGGAAATACATCGTTTGCAATGCGGATGAGGGCGACAGTGGCACCTTTGCCGACCGGATGGTGATGGAAGGCGATCCCTTCATGCTGATCGAGGGGATGGCGATAGCCGGTCTCGCGGTCGGCGCGGACAAGGGCTATGTCTATATCCGCTCCGAATATCCGCAGGCGATTGCGAAGATGGAGGCAGCCGTCCGATTGTCGGCACCTCTGGTTGCGCCGTTCGACATCGAAATCCGTGTTGGCGCGGGCGCGTATATCTGCGGCGAGGAAACGTCGCTGCTCAACAGCATCGAAGGCAAGCGTGGCGACGTGCGCGCCAAGCCGCCGCTGCCGGCGCATGAGGGGCTGTTCGGCCAACCAACGGTCATCAACAATGTCCTGACGCTGGCCGCCGTGCCGTGGATACTGGCGAACGGGGCGCAGGCGTATGCCGATTATGGCATGGGCCGGTCGATGGGGACGCTGCCGATCCAGATTGCGGGCAATATCAAGCACGGCGGGCTGTACGAAACCGCTTTCGGGATCACGCTGGGCGAACTGGTCAACGACATTGGCGGCGGGACGGCATCGGGGCGCCCGGTGCGCGCAGTGCAGGTGGGCGGTCCACTGGGCGCCTATCATCCGGTGTCGGACTTTCATCTGCCGATTGATTATGAGGCCTTTGCGGCAGCGGACGGGTTGATTGGGCACGGCGGAATCGTGGTGTTCGATGACAGTGTCGACATGGCGAAGCAGGCGCGCTTTGCCATGGAATTCTGCGCCATCGAAAGCTGTGGCAAATGCACACCCTGTCGGCTGGGCAGCACACGGGGGATGGAAACGCTCGATCAGATTATCGCGCGCCGTGCCGCCCCAGCCGTTCACCCTGAGCCTGTCGAAGGGTTGTCTTTTTCTGCACCACTGGATCAGAAGAAGGACAGCCCTTCGACAAGCTCAGGGCAAACGGATTTGCTGGAATTGGTCTCGGACCTTTGCGAAACGATGAAGTTCGGGTCGCTCTGCGCGCTCGGCGGATTTACGCCCTATCCGGTGATGAGTGCGATCACGAAGTTTCCGGAGGATTTCCGGTGAAGCTGCTCGGCGCGATCATTGCGGGTGGCGGGTCGACGCGCTTTGACGGCGACAAGGCCGCAGCGTTGCTCGATGGGCGCGCGCTGATCGACCATGTTTGCGATGCGCTGGCGCCGCAGGTTGATGCCGTCGTCGTTTGTGGCCGGGACTGGCGAGGCATGGTGACGGTGGCGGATCAACCGAAGCCCGATCTTGGGCCGCTGGGAGGGCTGTGCGGCGCTTTGCATCATGCCGTTGCGCACGGGTTCGACGCGGTTGTGACAGCGGGATGCGACGTTTTGCCGGTGCCCGATCTGCGGGCGCTGGTCGGGCCGGTTGCGGCCGTTGTCGAAGGGCAAAGGCTGTTCGGTTTCTGGCCGGTCGGGCTGTGCGCGCAGCTCGATGCGCATCTTGCTGCACAGGCAGACCGTTCGATCCGCCACTGGATCGCCGTTTCAGGTGCGCGCAGCGTCGCTTGCGCAGGTTCGTTTCACAATCTCAACACGCGCGCTGATTTTGCGCTATACTCAGGCTCGCAAGGACTCGCTGCATGACCTATCAAGCGCAAGCCGATTTCGGGACGCCCGCGAGCAAGAGCGAGCAGCTTGTTACGCTGACCATCGATGGCCGCGACGTGACCGTCCCCGCTGGCACCAGCGTCATGCGCGCGGCGGCCGAACAGGGAACGTCGATCCCCAAACTCTGCGCGACCGACAGCGTGAAGGGCTTTGGCTCGTGCCGTCTGTGCCTCATCGAGATCGACGGGCGCAAGGGATCGCCCGCGAGTTGCACCACGCCGGTCGAGGCAGGCATGGTCGTCCACACGCAAACGCCGCGCCTCGCCAAGTTGCGCAAGGGCGTGATGGAGCTGTATATCTCCGATCACCCGCTCGATTGCCTGACCTGCGGCGCGAACGGCGATTGCGAGTTGCAGGATCAGGCAGGTGCCGTCGGTCTGCGCGATGTTCGCTATGATGTGCAAGCCGATCATCTCGGGCAGGCGAAGGATCATTCGAATCCCTATTTCGATTTTGATCCGTCGAAATGCATCCAGTGTTCGCGCTGCGTGCGCGCTTGCGACGAAGTGCAGGGGACGCTGGCGCTGACCGTGCAGGGTCGCGGGTTTGAGTCGGTGATTTCGGCGGGGCTGGCGAGCGACAATTTCCTTGGGTCCGAATGTGTCTCGTGCGGGGCCTGTGTGCAGGCTTGCCCGACGGCGACACTCATTGAAAAGAAAGTCGTCGAAATCGGGACGCCCGAGCGCAGTGTCGTCACGACTTGCGCCTATTGCGGCGTCGGCTGCACGTTTCGCGCCGAAATGCGCGGCGAGCAGGTTGTGCGAATGGTGCCCTATAAGGAAGGCAAAGCCAATCGCGGGCATAGCTGCGTCAAGGGGCGCTTTGCCTGGGGCTATGCCCAGCATCAGGAACGCATCCTGAAGCCGATGATCCGCAAGAACATCAGCGACCCGTGGCGCGAAGTCGAATGGGACGAGGCGTTCGCCTATACCGCGTCCGAACTGAAGCGGATCAGCGACAAATACGGGCGGCATGCGCTGGGCGGGATCACCTCGAGCCGCTGCACGAATGAAGAGACGTTTCTGGTCCAGAAGCTGGTGCGCGCCGGGTTCGGCAACAACAATGTCGATACTTGCGCGCGGGTTTGCCATTCGCCGACGGGATACGGCCTAAAGACGACATTCGGGACGAGCGCGGGGACGCAGGATTTCGACAGCGTCGAGGATAGCGATGTCATTCTGCTGATCGGCGCAAACCCGACCGACGGGCATCCGGTCTTTGCCAGCCGCATGAAGCGGCGGCTGCGTGCGGGTGCAAAACTGATCGTCGTCGATCCCCGCCGGATCGATATTGTGCGCACCCCGCATGTCGAGGCCGATTATCATCTGCCGCTGCGTCCCGGGACCAATGTCGCAGTGCTGACCGCGATGGCGCATGTGATCGTGACCGAAGGGCTGGCCGACGAGGCGTTCATCCGCGAGCGCTGCGACTGGGATGAATATAGCCATTGGGCCGAGTTCGTATCGGACACGCGCAATGCGCCCGAGACGCTCGAGCCCGTTACGATGGTCCCGGCGGCCGATTTGCGCGCGGCGGCGCGGCTGTTTGCGACCGAGAAGAACGGCGCGATTTATTACGGGCTGGGCGTGACCGAGCATTCGCAGGGGTCATCCACCGTCATGGCGATTGCCAATCTGGCGATGGCGACGGGCAATATCGGGCGGCGCGGCGTCGGCGTAAACCCGTTGCGCGGGCAAAATAATGTGCAGGGCGCGTGCGACATGGGCAGCTTCCCGCACGAACTGTCGGGCTATCGCCATATCAGCGACGAGCCGACGCGAAAGCTGTTCGAAGCCGATTGGGGCGTTTCGCTCGATCCCGAACCCGGCTTGCGCATTCCCAATATGCTCGATGCCGCTGTCGATGGCGTGTTCAAGGCGCTGTATGTCCAGGGCGAGGACATATTGCACTCGGATCCCAACACGAAGCATGTTTCGGCGGGGCTGGCGGCGATGGAATGTGTCATCGTCCACGACCTGTTTTTGAACGAAACCGCGAATTACGCGCATATCTTCCTGCCCGGATCGACCTTCCTCGAAAAGAACGGGACGTTCACCAATGCCGAGCGCCGTATCCAGCCGGTCCGCAAAGTGATGACGCCGATGAACGGGCTCGAGGACTGGGAAGTGACGCAGCGGATGGCGCAGGCGATGGGGCTTGATTGGGATTACAGCCATCCGAGCGAGATCATGGACGAAATCGCGCGGCTGACGCCGACCTTTGCGGGGGTTTCGTTTGACCGCCTCGATGAAGCGGGGTCGTTGCAATGGCCCGTGACCGACGCGGCACCCGATGGCACGCCGGTGATGCACATTGATGGCTTTGTGCGCGGGAAAGGCAAGTTCGTTGTCACGGATTATGTGCCAACCGACGAAAAGACGGGACCGCGCTTTCCCCTGCTGCTGACGACGGGGCGGATCCTGTCGCATTACAATGTCGGCGCGCAGACGCGGCGCACCGAAAATGTCGCGTGGCACCCCGAAGATTTGCTCGAGATCCATCCGACCGATGCCGAGGATCGCGGTCTGAAGAGTGGTGACTGGGTTAAACTCGCCTCGCGGTCGGGCGAGACGAGTTTGCGCGCGACCGTGACCGATCGGGTCGCGCCGGGCGTGGTCTACACCACGTTCCACCATGCGACGACGCAGGCCAATGTCGTGACGACGGACTTCAGCGATTGGGCGACCAATTGTCCCGAGTATAAAGTAACCGCGGTGCAGATCAGCGCGTCGAACGGGCCGACCGACTGGCAGGAAGATTATGAAGCACTGTCGACGCGGTCGCGGCGGATAGAGGCTGTGCCCGCCGAATGACCACGACCGAGCGCCTGATCCATATGGCCAATCATATCGCGGCGAACCTGACGCATGATGCCGATCCGGTGGCGACGATGGCCGAGCATATCCGGCTGTTCTGGGATCCGCGGATGAAAATGCTGATCAAGGTGCATGGCAGCGATGGATTGACGCCGACAGCGGCCGCCGCACTGGCGCGGGTCGCTGATGACTGAAAACGGCGCGGTTGTTGTCGAGACGCATGTTCTCCGCTCCGACGGCAGTATAACCCCCGCGACGCGTCCGCTTGCCGTCGAAGTGCCGGTGGCGATCGAGTATAACGGTATCGGCTATGCCGTCATGATGGCGACACCGGTTAACCTGCATGATTTTGCAGTGGGGTTCAGTCTGTCCGAACGGCTGATCGCGGTGCCTCAGGACATTCTCGAACTGGAAACAATCGAAACGCCACAAGGCTGGGTCGTGCGGGTTCGGCTGGGTGACGATCAGATTGAGCCGGTCATCGAACGCGCCCGCCAGCGGGTGACCGAGAGCAGTTGCGGGTTGTGCGGGCTTGAAAATCTGGAGCAGGTCGTGCGGCCATTGCCCCCGATCATAGCCCGGTCGACGGCGACCAACGCGGCGCTGTTTGCCGCACTCGACAATCTTGACGGTCGCCAGCCGCTGAATGCCGAGACTGGCGCAGCGCACGGCGCGGCATTTTGCCTGAACGACGGCACGGTGCAGATCGTTCGTGAGGACGTTGGACGCCATAATGCGCTCGACAAGCTCATCGGCGCACTGGCGGTGGCGGGGGTTGATCCGGCGACGGGGTTTTTCCTGCTGACGTCGCGGTGCAGCTATGAGCTGGTGGAAAAGACGATCATTGCCGGCTGTCCATTGCTGGTCACGATTTCGGCGCCGACAACATTTGCTGTTGCACGGGCAAAGGCGCACGGCTTGAAACTCGTGAGCCTTGCGCGGCGTGACGCGATGCTGCTGATGTCCAAATAGGCGTGCTGCGTCTTGCGTTCGACCTGACCACCGATATTGAACGCCGTTATATTAATAATCACTGGAGTCAGGATGTTTTTCGAACGTATCAACCCGATGACCGGCGCGGTCGCATCGACGGCCAAGGCCATGAAAGCAAACGATATGGCTGCGATCGCCGAGCGGGCCGCATCAGCTTTTCCGGCATGGGCAGCCATGGGCCCGAACGCGCGGCGCGCCATTCTGATGAAAGCCGCAGTGGCCCTCGAGTCAAAAGCGGATGCCTTTGTTGACGCGATGATGGGCGAAATCGGCGCGACCAAGGGCTGGGCTTTGTTCAACCTCGGCCTTGCAGCGAGCGTCGTGCGCGAGGCCGCCGCGCTGACGACGCAGATCAGTGGCGAGACGATCCCGTCAGACAAGCCGGGTTGTGTGGCGATCACGTTGCGCGAACCCGTTGGCGTGATCCTCGGCATCGCACCGTGGAATGCACCGATCATCCTTGGGGTGCGCGCAATTGCCGTGCCGCTGGCATGCGGCAACAGCGTGATCCTCAAAGCGTCTGAGTCCTGCCCGCGCACCCACGAGCTGATCGTTGAGGCGTTTGCCGAAGCGGGATTTCCCGAAGGCGTCGTCAATATCGTGACCAATGCCCCCGCCGATGCGGCCGATGTCGTGGGCGCGCTGATCGACCATCCCGCCGTCAAGCGGATCAACTTTACCGGATCGACAGCGGTGGGCCGCATCATTGCCAAGCGCGCGGCCGAACATCTGAAGCCGGTGCTGCTCGAACTGGGCGGCAAGGCACCGCTGATCATTCTCGATGATGCGGACCTTGATGAAGCGGTGAAAGCGGCGGCATTCGGCGCGTTCATGAACCAAGGGCAGATTTGCATGTCGACCGAGCGGATCATCGTGCTCGATGCCGTGGCCGACGCCTTTGCCGAGAAGTTTGCCGCGAAAGCAAAAAGCATGGCGACCGGCGATCCGCGCGAGGGCACGACGCCATTGGGCGCGGTTGTTGACCAGAGGACGGTGACGCACGTCAATGGGCTGATCGACGATGCGGTGGGCAAAGGCGCGACGCTGCTTTCGGGTGGCAAGGCGGACAGCGTGTTGATGCCCGCGACGGTCGTTGACGGCGTGACCAATGCGATGGTGCTCTATCGCGACGAGAGTTTCGGCCCCATCGTGGCGATCATCCGCGCGAAGGACGAAGCCGATGCAATCCGGCTGGCGAACGACAGCGAATACGGGTTGTCCGCCGCCGTCTTTACACGCGACACAGCGCGCGGGCTTCGCGTGGCGCGCCAGATCAGATCGGGCATGTGCCATATCAACGGTCCCACGGTGCATGATGAAGCGCAAATGCCCTTCGGTGGCGTCGGCGCATCGGGCTATGGCCGCTTCGGTGGCAAGGCCGGGATCGACAGCTTCACCGAGTTGCGCTGGATCACAATTGAGACGCAGCCGGGGCATTTTCCAATATAAAGTCGCGACTATTGATAGATTCTTGCCAGCATTTCGATCAGCCGCGTCACTTCTTTGTCGGTGAAGCGCTGCTTCAGCCATGTTTCGTGAGCATGGATTGCCTTTTTTGCCGCCGCCAGCGCCAGAACACCGTCGGGCAACAGGTCGATTGTCTGTTTGCGGCCATCGGTAGGCGAGCGGCCCCGCACGATAAATTGACGTTCCTGCAACCGGTTGACGATCGCCATCACAGTCGCGCGGTCCATGTGCAACCGCTGCGCCAGATCGGTCTGCGCGATGCCGGGATGGTCATCGACAAGCCAAAGGACCGAGACCTGCTTTTGCGTCAGGTCAAGGTGCTCAAACAATTCCATGAAGTGGCGGTACACGGCACCATGCGCCAGCCGGATGTGGAACCCCAGAATATCCGTGATCTCGCCAATATCGGCGTCGCCATCGGGCAGGGACGGTGGCGTGATGCTGACCATGTCGCGCTTTGTCATTGAACCTCTTCTGTGACGCTATATTGTTGGTATAGCATACAAAAGCAAGTGCGGGCAGCCTTGGCACATTTTCGCGGTGCGCTGCTAAAGAATATCGCTGTTAGCGCTCAGTTTTAACGCCGATTGCGGCTGCTTCGATAGACTGCGCAGTTTGGCGTCAGCACAGACTGACCGGATCGAACGTCGAGCACCGCATTCCCGATGACGGGTAATTCGTCGATAATCCGATGCGCCTCTACTGGCCCGAAAGTTGAGCGGCCCCGCCGATTGACCAGCGAAAACGAAAGTCGCATTGACAGTGTCGATGTCGAACAATTCTCCCTTTCCAAATGATACCGGTTTGGGTGTAACGACAACGGCATTGCTGGGCATTGGTGTTACCGGGCATCGTCTGGAGCGGCTGGGCGCCGCCAGTCTCGATCCGCTGCGTGACGCGTTGCGCGCGGTGATGGGGATCATTTCGGCCGCAATATCGGATGACACGCCGCAACCGATGCGGCTTGTGACAAGTTTGGCTGACGGTGCCGATACGATTGCGGCGCACGAGGCGATCAGTATGGGCTGGTCGCTTGACGCCGTGCTGCCGCTTTCACGTGCAGATTATCTTTCGGATTTTACCGACCCCGCTGCGCGTTCGGATCATGAGCGACTGCTCGCTGCTGCGCATGGCGTCTTCGAGCTTGATGGTGATCGCAATGTCGATGGTGGCAGCGCAATCGCTTATGAACGCGCCGGGCGTGTCGTGCTCGCGCAAAGCGATATCCTGATTGCGGTTTGGGACGGTCATCCCGTCCGTGGGCGTGGTGGCGCAGCGCAGATTGTTGGCGAAGCCGTGCTGGCGGGGATTCCGGTTATTCATATTCACCCAGCCGGCGCGCATCCGCCGCGTCTGTTGTGGGATGGGTTGGAAGAACATGACCTCGGCCAGCAAACTGTTGAAACAGTGCCCGTCGGTGACCTGAGTGCCCTGCCGGGGCTGGTCCGGGCGTTGCTTGATCCACCGCCTGACCAAATCGAACGCGCGATGCTGGACCGGTTTTTGGTACCGTTGAAATCGCGTCGTAACTGGGCGCTCGCCTATCCACTGCTCCTCGGTATCATGGGTGTCCGGGGGCTTCGCACCAGTGATTGGAAAGCGCCGGATGCAGCGCAGGCGATGCCGGTTATTCTGGCGGGGTGTTCCGGCGCAGCTCTGAATGCGAGTGGCTTTGGCGCGAAGCTGCGTGCCGTCCTCGCACCACGTTTTGTCCGTGCCGATGTTTTGGCAACGTACGTCGCGCAGATTTTTCGCAGCGGGTATGTGACCAATTTCAGCTTTGCCGCGCTGGCTGTTGTCTTGTCACTTCTCGG
>JAYUQI010000208.1:0-3010 GCA_043756805.1 Sphingomonas sp. | reverse complement strand
CCCGCGTCAAGCGTCAGCGGCGGGCGGCGGTTGATGATGCGATATTCATAATGGCGCGCAAGGCATGAGAAACGCGCGTGAAAATCATCGGCGACGGGTTCGCACGACAGAATCGCAACGGGGGCAGGGCGCAAGCGAGCATTCAGCCCTTCCATCAGACGGAAGGGCGTGATGGTCCGGTTGACGTCGAAATGCGCAACCATGCCGAGGCCATGAACCCCGGCATCGGTGCGCCCGGCGGCGTGGACGGTGATTTGCTCCTGACAAATGGTCTGCGCGGCGTCCTCGATGGTAGCCTGAACCGTTGGTCCGTGCGCCTGCCGCTGCCAGCCCATGAAAGCCTGGCCATCATACTCAACGACAATCTTATACCTCATGTCAAGCGTATGCCGACGGGAACGGGAAAGCCGCGAAGGAGCTCGGCGGGCGTCATGACGCCGCGACCGGCGCGCTGAACCCGCGTCGGGTGGATCGCGCCGGGATTGCACGCGATCGTTAGCGTGTTGTCGATGACGGTGCCGGGACGGGCGCTTTCGGGCGTGATCAGTGCTTCGGCCTCGAGGATGCGAACACGTTCGTTGGCATGCTCGAAATAGGCATTAGGCGCAAAGGCACGGATTTGGCGAATGACTTGTGTAGCGCTTGTCAGGAAATCGAGGCGACTTTCGGACTTGTCGATCTTGGGGGCGTAGAGGATGCCTTTATCTGGTTGCGGAATCGGCGGGAAGGCGGCCAGATCAGCAAGGACGTCGATCAGGCGGTCGGCACCAATCAGCGCAAGCTTGTCGGTCAATTGTCGAATATTTTTGACATCGATCTCTGCCCCGACTGTCGCCAGCATCGGCCCGGTGTCGAGCCCTGCCTCCATCTGCATGATCGTCACGCCGGTCACGCTATCTCCCGCGAGAATGGCCCGGTGAATCGGCGCCGCCCCCCGCCAGCGCGGCAGGAGCGAGGCATGCACATTGATGCAGCCATGTCTGGGCGCGTCGAGAATGGCTTGCGGCAGGATCAGACCGTAAGCCGCAACAACCGCAATATCGGCATTAAGCGCGGCAAAGGCGGCTTGTTCCGCTGCATTGCGTAGTGAAACGGGATGACAAACGTCGATCCCCAGAGCTTCGGCGCGCGTCTGGACCGGGGAGGGGGTGAGCGACTTGCCCCGCCCGGCACGGCGCGGCGGCTGGCTATAAACCGCAACGATCTCATGCCCCGCCGCGACCAGCGCATCGAGGCTAGGGACAGCAAAATCGGGAGTTCCCATGAAGATGATGCGCATTTGAAAATGCTATAAACAAAACAGCCACATCCTCAATTCGTCATTCCCGCGAAGGCGGGAATCCAACGCCCGATGTCGAACTACGGGCGTTGGGCCCCCGCCTTCGCGGGGGTGACGATTGGGGTCGACTGGATTAAGGTGGCCATATGGCCTCTCCCGAAATCGAAGCGCTGTCGCAAGCACTTGCCCGGCTCCCCGGATTGGGGCCGCGCTCTGCGCGACGCGCGGTGCTGCATTTGCTCAAGAAGCGCGAAGGTGCGCTGGTGCCGTTGCTGCGGGCGTTGGAGCGGGTGGACGAGCGGCTTGCCGAATGTTCGACATGCGGCAACATTGATACGACCAACCCGTGTGGCGTCTGTGCCGATCCGCGGCGCGATGATCGTTCGATTGCGGTGGTCGAGGAAGTCGCCGACCTCTGGGCACTTGAGCGCTCGCGGCTCTTTCCCGGGCGGTTTCATGTGCTTGGCGGGCGATTGTCGGCGCTCGACGGCGTGCGGCCCGAGGATTTGACCATCGACCGCCTTGTCGCGCGCGTCGCGGCGGGCGGTGTCGATGAAGTGGTGCTCGCGATGAATGCCACGCTCGAGGGGCAGACGACCGCGCATTACATTGCGGACCGGCTCGAAAGCTATCCGGTGCGGCTGACGCAGCTGGCGCATGGGCTTCCGGTCGGCGGCGAGCTCGATTATCTCGACGACGGCACATTGGCGCAGGCGTTGCGTGCGCGGCGTCCTGTCTCTTGACGCGGCACCCGTCGCTTCATAACTGAGATTGATATGGCTATTTTGAACATTCTTGAAGCGCCCGACGCGTTCCTGCGTCAGAAATCGATGCCGGTTGACGGCGTGGACGACGCGTTGCGCACGCTGATCGCCGACATGTTCGAAACAATGTATGCCGCGCCGGGGATTGGCCTTGCGGCCGTGCAGGTCGGCGTGCCCAAGCGCGTGCTTGTCATCGACCTTCAGGAAGAAGAGGATGCCGACGGCAAACCCATCCGCGACCCGCGCGTCTTCATCAATCCCGAGATTGTCGATCCAGCCGAAATATGGTCGGTGTATAACGAAGGCTGCCTGTCGGTGCCCGATCAATATGCCGAGGTCGAGCGCCCCGAATCATGCCGTGCACGGTGGATGGATCTTGATGGTGTCCAGCATGACGAGCGGATCGAGGGGATGCTGGCGACCTGCTTGCAGCATGAGATGGATCATCTCGAAGGGATTTTGTTCATCGATCATCTGTCGCGGCTGAAGCGCGACATGATTTTGCGGAAACTCGCGAAGTTCAAAAAGGCGGCTTAATAACCGCGCACCAGATCGACCTGGTGCAACAGCGGTTCGCCGCGATGCCAGCGACCCAGATTGTCGAGAAACCGTTCGGCAGAGCGCACATACATCTTGTCCTGCGCGCGCCCCGACAAGTGCATCGTGATATGCGCGTTGGGGAGCGCCCAGAGCGGATGTCCGGGCGGGAGCGGCTCGGGAGTCATCACATCGAGGAAAGCGTGCGCGATTGACTTCGAAGTCAATGCCGCAACGAGCGCCTCCTGATCGACCACCGATCCGCGCGCGATATTGATTAGTGTTGCGGTTGGTTTCATGGCCGCCAGCTCATTCGCGCCGATCATGCCATCGGTTTCGGGCGTGGCGGGTACGGCAAGGATGATCCAGTCATAGTTATCAAGCCGTGCGCGCCATTGGTCGGGGCCGAGATCTTCGGCGCTTGGGGTGC
>JAYUQI010000207.1:0-3038 GCA_043756805.1 Sphingomonas sp. | reverse complement strand
GCCCGGAGTGCGTAATTGCTCCGGGCCCAATTTTTTTGCCCGCGCGCCGTCACTTTTTGTCGAACAGCGCCGCGAGCTGATCGATCAGCGCGCCGCCGCTTTTTTCGCAGTAGGGCTGCTAGTGTAACCTTTGTAACCTTCGCCGAGCTTCCAAAGCCCCTTGTCCCACGCATAACTCTGCAATGTCGTCACGGGCTTGGCGAGATCAGTCCCCTCCAGCCCCGGCCACTCCTGCGCAAGCGCCAGCAGTTCGGCCACGTCGAACACCCCGTCCTTGCGATGCGCGATAACGGCATTGGGCGCCCCGACTTCGCGGATGCGCCGGGTCAGCGCGCGCGTGTCCACCCCCGCCAGCCCGATCCGCCCGTTCGCGCGCAACCACGCATCAAACCCGCCGGTGCTGCGAAAATTCGACGGCGCAGTCACGTCTTCACGGACAATGCACCCGACCGCATGGGCATTGGTCGCTTCCATATCCTCTGGGTTCGCGCCGACATTGCCGATGTGTGGAAACGTATACGTCACGATCTGCGCCGCATAGGACGGATCGGTCATGATCTCCTGATACCCCGTCATCGATGTGTTGAAACACACCTCGCCGACCGCCGCGCCTTCTGCGCCGAATCCGCGTCCATAGACGACCGTACCGTCAGCAAGCACCAATATGCCGGTCGCGCGCGAAGTGTCGGCCATGCGGAAATGCACTCCGTTGGAGGGTTAAGCAGCGATGTCGCTAAGCTGCGGTCCCTAAGCCGCTCAAGGCGTGCGGTCAATTCTGGTAACGAAAGTGCAATGCGGCTAAGGGAGAGGTTTCCGAAAGAGAACCAATGATTCGAGACGATATTCAGGCGGCGCAGATTGCGACGATGAAAGCGCGCGACGCCGACACTTTGGGCACGATCCGCCTTATCCAGTCTGCGATCAAGAACCGCGACATCGAAGCACGCACGGGCAAATCACCCGATGACGATGACGTGCTAGTCGTCGAAGTGCTCCAGAAAATGGTCAAGCAACGCCGCGAATCAATCGAGATGTTCACCACCGGCAACCGCCCCGAACTCGCCGCGAAAGAAGCTACCGAAGTCGCGGTGATCGAACGCTTCCTGCCGCAGCAGCTGACCGAAGCACAGACGATTCTCGCTATCGAAGCGATCAAGGCCGAAGTCGGCGCAACCGGCGTCAAGGACATGGGTAAAGTCATGGCCGCACTGAAAGAACGCCACGCGAGCGAACTCGACATGAGTAAAGCGAGCGCGCTGGTGAAGGCGTCGCTGGCATAGGTGAGCCTCTCCCCCGCCTTTCTCGATGAACTGCGCAGCCGCACGTTGCTGTCCGCCCTGGTCGGGAAATCGCTGAAGCTGCAGCGTGCGGGCCGCGAATGGAAAGCGCCCTGCCCGTTCCACAATGAAAAAACGCCGTCCTTCTATGTGAATGACGACAAAGGCTTTTATCACTGCTTCGGGTGCAGCGCGCACGGCGACGCAATCCGCTGGATGACCGAGCAACAGGGGTTGCCGTTCATCGACGCCGTCAAGGAACTTGCCGCCAACGCCGGGATGGAGATGCCCGCCGCCGATCCCCGTGCCGCTGAACGCGCCGAACGGCAAAGCGGTTTGCATGACGTGATGGCGGCGGCCCAGGCATGGTTCACCGAGCAACTCGCCGGGATCGAGGGAGCAGAAGCCCGCGCCTATCTCGACAAGCGCGGCGTATCGCCCGAACTGGTCAGCGCCTTCGGCCTCGGCTTCGCGCCCGACAGCCGGGGGAAACTCAAGAGCGCGCTCGCCCGCTATGGTGACAACATGCTCGTCGAAGCCGGCCTGCTGATCCAAGTCGACGACAAAGCGCCGTATGACCGGTTCCGCGGCCGTCTGATGATCCCGATCCGCGACCCGCGCGGGCGGTGCATCGCTTTCGGCGGTCGCATCCTTGGCGCGGGCGAACCGAAATATCTCAACTCGCCCGACACGCCGCTGTTCGACAAGGGCCGCACGCTGTGGAACCTCGACCGGGCTGGTCCCGCGTCGCGCAAGGCAAACCGCCTCATCGCGGTCGAAGGCTATATGGATGCCATCGCGCTAGCGGGCGCGGGAATCGATGAAGTCGTCGCTCCGCTCGGCACCGCGCTGACCGAAGCTCAGATCGAACGCATGTGGCGCCTGGTTGACGAACCCATCCTCTGCTTCGACGGCGACAATGCCGGTCGCAAGGCCGCCATGCGCGCGGTCCTGCGGGCCATGCCGATGCTCGGGCCAAGCCGCAGCCTCAGCATCGTAACGCTCCCGGCGGGCCAAGACCCCGACGATGTTGTCAAACAGGGTGGCCGCAAAGCCTTCGAAACGCTTGCCGAAACCGCCCAACCGCTCGTCGATTACCTGTGGGAAACCGAACAAGCTGCTGCCCCGCTCAAAACCCCCGAACAGCGCGCCGGATTGAAGCACCGCCTGACCGAACATATCGCCACCATCGCCGATCCCGACGTCAAGCGGCATTATAACAATGCGATCCGCGAACGGCTCGACGCGCTGTTCTTCACCCGCGCCCCGTTCGTCCCGCAACAACGTGGCAAGTTCCGCTCCAACTCTCCGGTTCCGCATGGCCCCGCCTCGACCAAAGCCCGCGCCATCGGTGGCGGCATCGAAAGCCTTTATGGCCGTGCGATCATGGCTGGCCTCGTCCGCCATCCCGCGCTGGTCCTGACTTGTGCCGAAGCGCTATCGGTGCTGCCGATGGCCGATCCCGCGCTGCACGATTTCAAAAATATGATCGTCGATGCCGCTTATGATGGCGACATCGTTGAATCGGGTGCGCTTGACACTATATGCGATGCCCAAGGTTATTCGGATATCTTAGGAGAGTTGCGCGCATTTAACGGGCTTGCCTTTTCCTTCACACGCGGCGATGCGGACGCCGCAGTGGCGCGCAGGGATTTGGCAATGGCAATTGAGGCGCTTGCCGCGCGACCCGAACTGGATGCGGCATTGGCAGCGGCGACGGCGCGGCTGGCCGATGGTGGAGACGAAGAGGGTTATGCAGAA
>JAYUQI010000206.1:0-3045 GCA_043756805.1 Sphingomonas sp. | reverse complement strand
ACATGCCGTCGGGCGGCTGATCCTCGTCATGGGCGCAGGTGGCGACCGCGATCAGGGCAAGCGGCCCGAAATGGGCCTGATTGCCGAAGCGATGGCTGACCGGGTGATCGTTACCGACGATAATCCGCGCAGCGAAGACCCCGCGCTGATCCGCGCCGCTATCCTGTCCAAAGCGCCCGAAGCGACTGAAATCGGGGATCGTCGCGAAGCTGTTGCCGCTGCCATCGCCGAAGCCGGGGCCGACGACATCGTCCTCATCGCGGGTAAAGGGCATGAGACGGGGCAGACAGTGGGAGATCGCGTGCTGCCCTTCGACGATGTTCAGGTTGCTCGCGAATGTGCCGCGTGACGCCCCTGTGGACAGCCGCTGACATTGCCACGGCAACCGGCGGCATTACGTCCGCACATTTCGGCGTGTCGGGCATTGCTTTCGACAGCCGCGAGATCGGCGCGGGCGACTTGTTCGTCGCGATGGTCGGCGAAAATGACGACGGGCACCGCTTTATCGACGGTGCGTTCGCACGGGGCGCAGCGGGTGCCATCGTTTCGCATCCTGTTGCCCATCCGCATGTTCTGGTCGCTGATACAGCGGCCGCACTCAATGCCCTCGGTGTCGCAAGCAGGGCGCGCCTCGGTAAAACGGGGGCAGCGGCAAGAGTTGCCGGGGTAACCGGATCTGTCGGAAAGACCGGAACCAAGGAAGCTCTTGCCGCAGCACTCGCGCGCACCCCCGGCACCAAAGTCCACCGCTCGGTCAAAAGCTACAACAACCACACTGGTGTGCCCTTAAGCCTCGCGCGGATGCCCGCCGACACTGATTACGGCGTGTTTGAAATGGGCATGAACCATGCGGGCGAGATTGCCGCGCTGACGGCAATGGTGCGTCCGCATGTCGCGCTCGTGACGGCGATTGCCCCGGCGCATATCGAGTTTTTTCCGACGGGTCTGGATGGCATCGCCGATGCCAAGGGCGAGATTTTTGGCGGGCTGGAACCCGGCGGGACGGCGATCATCCCGTTCGACAGCCCGCAGCGCGATCGCCTGATTGCCCACGCCAGACCATATGCCGGACGCATCCTGACCTTCGGGCTGGGCGAAGGCGCAGACGTTCGCGCGCAGCAGGCCGTGGCGACCGATCGCGGGAGCCTGATCACAGCGACGCTGCCCGGTGCCGAGCTTTGTTTTACCGTTGGTCAGCATGGCGCGCACTGGGTATCGAATGCGCTCGCAGTGATTGCGGCGGTATCAGCGCTTGGTGGTGATCTCGCAGTGGCGGGGCTGGCGCTGGCCGAACTGGAAGATCTGGCGGGTCGTGGCGCGCGCTACCTGCTCCCCTCGGGCGCGCTGATCATCGACGAAAGTTATAATGCGAACGCCGCGTCGATGGCTGCCACCTTACAAGTGCTTGCCGACGAGACCGCGACACGCCGCATCGCTGTCCTCGGCGAAATGCGCGAGCTGGGCCGCGAAAGCGACGCGCTCCATGCCGGGATCGCCGAACCGTTGCTTGCGGCCGACGTCGATTTCGCCCTGCTTGTCGGCCCCGCGATGACAGCGCTGGCGAAGGTGCTTGAGGGCAAGGTGGATTTTCGCCATGTGACCGACACTGCTGCTGCCATTGATACCCTGCCCTCGATCATTGCGCCGGGCGATGTGATCCTGATCAAGGGGTCAAACGGTGTCGGCCTTTCTGCGCTTGTATCTGCCTTGAGGAACGCCTGATGCTTTATCTCTTGGCCGAATATCTAGGCTTCCCCGGCGTTACGAACCTGCTGCGCTACCTCAGCTTCCGGACGGGCGGTGCAGTCGCGACGGCACTGTTCCTCGGCCTGTTGATCGGGCCGAAATTCATTGGCTGGCTGCGGCTTCGGCAGGGCAAGGGGCAGCCGATCCGCGAGGATGGTCCGCAATCGCACTTGGCAAAGCGTGGCACGCCGACAATGGGCGGCCTGCTGATCCTGACATCGCTTGGCGTGTCGAGCCTGCTGTGGATGGACTTGCGCAACCCCTATGTCTGGGCGTGCATCATCGTGACGTTCGGATTTGGCCTGATCGGCTTTCTCGACGATCTCGATAAAGTGCGCAAGGCAAGCCATAAGGGCGTGTCGGGGCGGGTGCGGCTGATCGGTGAGTTCATCATTGCCGGTTTTGTCGCGTGGCTGATCACGCGCTATAATGGCACCGAGCTTTATCTCCCGTTTATCAGCAATTTCAAGATTGACCTCGGCCCGGCCTATATCGCGTTTGCCGCCTTCACGATTGTCGCATTCGGCAATGCCGTGAACCTGACCGACGGGCTCGATGGCCTTGCGACGATGCCCGTCATCATCGCGAGCGTGGCCTTCATGATCATTGTCTATCTGGTCGGCAATGCGAAATTCTCGGCGTATCTCGGCATTCCCTATGTTGCGGGCGCGGGCGATCTGGCGATTTTCTGCGGTGCGATTGTGGGGGCGGGGCTCGCGTTCCTGTGGTTCAACGCGCCGCCAGCCGCCGTATTTATGGGCGATACGGGGAGCCTTGCGCTCGGCGGGGCACTCGGTGCGATTGCGGTGACGGCGCATCATGAAATTGTGCTGGGCATCATCGGTGGGCTGTTCGTGGTCGAGGCGATGAGTGTCATCATTCAGGTCGGCTATTACAAACGCACCGGCAAGCGCGTCTTCAAGATGGCGCCGATCCACCATCATTTCGAACAGCTCGGCTGGGCAGAATCGACGGTCGTCATCCGCTTCTGGATCATCGCGCTGGTGCTGGCACTGGCGGGTCTTTCGACGTTGAAGATCCGGTGATCACGTCGTCGCTCTGGCGCGGCAAACGCTATGCGGTAGGTTCTGGATGAACACGTCGGCGCGCGCGATCATGCGGCGCAGCAGTTGCAGGTCGCGCTCTTGTTTGACGTCCAGCGCGATCGATTCCTTGCCGCGGTTGACCCAGACGAAGTAACTCGACTCGCCATGCACCGCGCTGTCGTAGCCGCGCGCGAAGTCGCCCTCGGGCCGCTCGATCTTGATCACGCGCGCGCCGGCGTCGGCCAGGCGGCTC